>JAIPBY010000034.1 GCA_021738605.1 Chitinophagaceae bacterium
CCTTGGGGAGCAGGGTGAAAATTTTGATCCATTTCTCAGCATCTGTATCAGCTGCATTGAGCCAGAATTGGTAAAATTGGAAAGGCGTTGTTTTTTCCGGATCCAGCCACACATTTCCCTTTTCGGTTTTGCCGAATTTCCCCCCATCTGCCTTGGTGATCAAAGGACAAGTGAAGGCAAAACCTTCGCCCCCTGCTTTGCGCCTGATCAGTTCAGTGCCAGTGGTGATATTGCCCCACTGATCACTTCCTCCCATCTGGAGTTTGCAGTTTTTGTGGGTAAAGAGCCAATAGAAATCATATCCCTGCATCAGCTGATAAGCAAATTCAGTGTAGCTGATGCCTGTTTCTCCTTCAATCCTTTTTTTCACACTGTCCTTGGACATCATGTAGTTAACGGTGAGGTGTTTGCCCACATCCCGCAAAAAGTCAATGAATCCAAGGCCCTTGAACCAGTCGTAATTGTTGACAATTTCTGCTGCATTCTCCCTTTCAGGATTGAAATCCAGGTATTTTTCAAGCTGGCTTCTGACGCCAGCAATGTTTTTCTGAAGGGTTTCCTCGTTCAAAAGGTTCCTTTCTTCGCTTTTTCCACTGGGATCGCCCACCATTCCGGTGGCACCACCCACAAGGGCTATGGGCTTGTGCCCTGCTTGCTGAAGGTGATACAGGAGCAAAATTGGGACCAAACTCCCAATGTGCAGGCTCTCTGCAGTGGGGTCAAATCCAATATAGGCCGTGGTTGCTTCCTTTTTCAGCTGCTCTTCCGTACCAGGCATGATGTCCTGCAGCATTCCCCGCCATTTGAGTTCTTCTATGAGGCTCATTTCAAGTTGTTTGCGCAAATGTAGGAAGGTTTGTTCTCACGCACAAAATGGGCAATATATAGGAGGGTAAAACGTTAATTATACTTGTATACATTGCCTTTTAGGCAGATTTATCACAACGCTGGTTTACCTTTGATGTCAAATATGACATATTTCCGAATCTGTGTTCTTGCTGTTGTTTGCCTTTGGGTGAATGACACCACTGCTCAATTCAGGAAGTACTCCAACGAGTTCCTGAACATTGGTGCAGGTGCAAGGGGCTTGGGAATGGGTGGCGCACAGGTGGCCAGTGTGGCAGATGCCACAGCAGGTTATTGGAATCCTGCAGGGCTTACAGAAATAAAAGACCATCCGGTTGCTTCGCTCATGCATGCTGAATATTTTGCGGGGATAGGGAAGTACGATTATGCTTCCATTGCGATGCCCATTGGTGATCCAACCGTTGTAACGAGGAGCCTAGGTTTTTCACTGATTCGTTTTGCCGTGGATGATATTCCCAATACGCTTTTCTTGGTAGAACCGGACGGTTCGGTGAATTACAACAACATCAGGTCCTTTTCCTCTGCTGATTATGCTTTGTTGGTTTCCTATGGTCAGGTGATTTTAAGTGATGAGTTTCGTACCTTTTCATTCGGGGCCAATGCCAAGGTAGTGCACAGGAGTGTGGGTAGTTTTGCAAATGCTTGGGGCCTTGGTATGGATGCAGGGTTGCAGTATAGAACCAGCCGTTTCAATGTTGGCCTGATGGCAAAAGATGTTACTACCACCTTCAATGCATGGAATTTTAGTTTTACAGACAAGGAGAAAGAAGTATTGTATCTTACCAACAACGATATCCCAGTAAAGTCGACAGAGCTGACAGCTCCCAGGCTGGTCTTGGGGGCATCCTATTTTGCGGAACTTTCTGAAAACCTTGGGTTGAATGCAGAATTGAACATGGACTTGAGTTTTGACGGAAAGAGAAATGTGTTGCTCAGCTCATCAACCGTGAACATGGATCCGCGTGCGGGTCTTGAGCTGGAATACAGGAAACAGCTATTTGGCAGGCTGGGCGTATATAATTTTCAGCAGGGCATGAAAGATGGGGATTCAACCAACCTGAGAAAGGTCTGGATTTACCAGCCAGGATTAGGTGTTGGGTTCAAGCTAAAGAATGTGGAGATTGATTACGCCTTCACCAACCTCGCCAACCAATCCAATCCCTTATACACCCATATATTTTCATTGAAGTTCAACCTTGTCAGAAAAGAAAACACTTACTAATGAAAAGAGGACTTTTATACACAAGGCTTTATTTGCTAATGATGGTGTTGTTGTCTTCATCATTTCTCATGGCGCAGTACAACAATGAGTGGATTGACTATAGCAAAAGCTATTATAAGTTCAAGGTAGGGGAGAATGGTTTGTACAGGATTCCATTTTCAACCTTGCAAGCCAATGGTCTGGCCAATACACCTGCAGAATATTTCCAGTTATGGCGCAATGGAAAGGAAGTTCCATTGTTTACAAGCAAAACTGCAGGTACCATGTCAGCTGCTGATTTCATTGAGTTTTTCGGACAGATGAATGATGGTAAGGCAGATGCCGCCTTGTACAAAAAATCTGAATTCCAGTTGTCTGATAAATGGAGTCTTCAGACTGATACTGCTGCTTATTTTCTTACAATTAATGCATCAACGGCTAATGCGCGGGTGCTCAATGCGCAGAACAATACGGCTTCCAATTCCTTGGCGGTTGAACCTTACTTTATGCACCGGCTTGAACGCAATTTCAGGGATCAGATCAATCCCGGTTATGCCTCTATAGTGGGCGTTTATGTCTACTCTTCTTCCTATGACAATGGTGAAGGATGGAGCAGTAGGAATGTTCAACCCGGATCACCTTTGGTAGAGCAGTACAACAATCTTGCATTTGCTCCCGAAGGGCCAGATGCCAGTATTAGAATTACTGCATTTGGCAATGCATTGAATGCAAGAAAACTGCAGGTTTCAGTCAATGGAACCAGACTGATTGATAGTGCTATGAACTATTTCAGTGCCATGAATACTTCGGTTATTGTCCCCAAAACTTTATTTGGGCGTTCAGTTGATACCATCAGGATCCACAATGCCAGTACAGTTGGATCCGATCGCATCACATTGGGTAAATATGAACTGGTTTACCCCAGGAAATTTGATTTTGGAGGGAATGGCCTTTTTGAATTTACGCTTCCAGGAACTTCCGTTGGAAATTACCTGGAGATCACCAATTTCAGGAACAATGCTGTAGCTCCTGTATTGTATGATCTTACTGAAGGGAGAAGATATGTTGCTGATATCTCTGTTCCAGGTAAGTTCAGGTTTGCTTTGCCTGCAGGAGGCACCAGAAACTTTGTGATGATGGATGCATCTGCGGCTGCATTAAAATCGGTGGGGGAGATGACCAGAAGGAATTTCATGGACTATTCAGTATCATCCCGCCAGGGAAACTATCTGATGATTGCCCATTCAAGTTTGTCTGCCAGTAGCAATGGGAATGCCATCCAAAACTATAAAAATTATAGGTCTAGCAATGAAGGTGGAAAATACCAGGTAGGTATTTATGATGTTGATGAACTGGTGGACCAGTTTGCATTTGGCATAAAGAAACATCCTTTGTCGATAAAGAATTTCATTTCATTTGCCAAGGCTTATTTTTCTGTCAGCCCTCAGTTTGTGCTGCTGCTTGGCAAAGGGGTCACCTATGACCAATACCGTTACAATGAGTCCAAGCCGGTTACAGAGCGGATCAATCTTGTGCCTACTTTTGGCAATCCTGGATCGGATAACATCCTTGCATCTGCTGACAACGATGCAACCCCAGAGGTTCCCATTGGCAGATTGTCTGTTACTACGGGTGATGAGATCAATGCCTATCTGGAAAAGGTCAAACAGCATGACATGTCACTGCTTCCCATCAATCAAACGGTGAAGGACAAAGCCTGGATGAAGAATTTTGCACATGTCATTGGCGGCGGGGATCCATACCTTCAGAACATCATCAACAATTACATGAAATCAGCCGGTAGGTATGTTGAGGAGGTCTCATATGGCGCCAAGGTATACACCTTTGAAAAGATTACATCAGCAGGGGTTGATTTGGTGAACTCTGGTATGCTGGGAAATCTGTTTACAGAAGGATTGGCTGTCTTGACCTATTTCGGTCACTCCTCTGCGAATTCAATGGAGTTTAACCTAGATGATCCGTCCATTTTTGACAATGCAGGCAAGTATCCTCTTTTCATTGCCAATGGTTGCAATGCCGGTAATTTTTTCATTTATGATACCCTGCGGGCCACTGCAGGCAAAAAGTCGATTACTGAAAATTATGTACTCATTCCTGGCAAGGGGAGTATCGGATTTATTGCCAGTACTCATTTTGGTATTGTGAATTATTTGGATTTATATACCAGCATCCTCTACAAACGAATGGCCCAAGATGATTATTCTTTATCCATTGGGCAGCTCATGACCAATGTTTTGAAGGCAATGATTGCACAGGGTGGTAGCAATGATTATTACAATGTGTTGACGGTAGAGCAGATCTTATTGAACGGCGATCCAGCTGTTTTTTTGTACCCTCATGCATTGCCTGATTATGTAGTAGAGGATCCCTTGGTTAAGATTTCACCAACGCCATTGTCTGTTTCCAATGCTAATTTTGACCTCAAGGTCAAGTTTCAAAACATCGGAAAAGCCACCCAAGATTCAGTGTTTGTGCATATCAAGCGGGAGCTGCCAGACGGCACCATGGTTGACATCTACAAACAGAAAAGGACAGCAGTATATTTTGCAGATTCCATTTTGATTTCAGTGCCCATCAATCCTTATAAAGACCGTGGACAGAACAAGATTCATATTACAATTGATCCCGATGACAAGATCAATGAAATTACCAATGCCAACAATAGCATTTCCAAGATCTTTACGATAGCTGAGGACGAGGTAAGGCCTGTATATCCCATTCAATTCGCCATCGTCAACACACCATCCATCAAGCTGACAGCCACCACCAATCAATTCCTATCTGCTCCTGCCCAGTTCCTGTTGGAGGTAGATACCACAGAGTATTTCAATTCGCCCATGAAAGTGATGCAGACCCAAACATCACTGGGCGGTATCATTGAGTTCAATCCCATCCTACAGCTCCGCGACAGCCTTGTTTTTTACTGGCGTGTTGCAAAAAAAACCGATACGGGTGTTGTCAACAAATGGTCCAATTCCTCCTTTGTTTATCTTTCAAAAAGTGGGACAGGATGGAGCCAGTCACATTATTTTCAGTATTTGAAGGATACGTATATTGATTTAAAGGTTAGTTCTGATCGAACAGTTTCATTTTCAAAGAAGCAAAATTTTTTAAATATAACATCAAGACTATGGCCAATTGGATATAACAGCATGTCAAATAATCTAAACATTTTATATAGTGCTAGTTGTTATAACGGAATCAATTCCTTGGATTTTACTTTGTTGTCAATGAATGAGGGAAGGCCAATTTATAATTCACTTGGCAATGGGATTACAAGGTTCAATAGTGTTAGGCCAAGTCCATGCAATCCCAATTTCCTTTATCAATTTTGGTACTACTATAATAGTTCAACTTACAGGAAGTACGCCATGGAATTTATTGATTCAATTCCAAATGGCACAATTATGGTTCTCAATAACTGGGGATCAACGACCATAAATTCCGCTCCGGAATTTATAGATAAGTGGAAACAAGACACTTTATTATTTGGCACGGGAAATTCAATATATCATAAACTAAAGTCAATTGGATTCACATTGATTGATTCTTTCTATAGAAACGTCCCATTTACATTTGTTGCGTATAAAAATGAAATTGGAAAATGGGCGATAATGAGTCAAAAAATTGGACAGTCGCCTGCTGATATAATATCTACTGTTATTGATTATGCAAGTTCAAATGACGAGGGGAAGATTTCGAGTCAAATAATCGGTCCCTCCAAATCCTGGTCTAGTATCCATTGGACGGGAAGTCCGCTCGAGTCTAATTCTTCAGATGAAATCAAGTACAAGGTGTTCGGACTGGAGCAAAATTTTAATGAAACCTTGCTCTACTCAAGCATGAGTACAATCAAGGATACCAGCATTGCCTTTATCAATGCCAAAAAATATCCATTCTTGAGGATTGAGCAGGAAACCAAGGATACCGTAAGTCATACACCCTGGCAACAACGGTACTTACAGGTAAAATATGATCCTGTGCCCGAAGGTGCCTTAACTATGGCATCTGCTTCACCACTAAAAGATACCCTGGAAGTTGGGGAGCCCATGAAAATCAAAATGGCTTTCAAAAATATCAGCCCTATTGCTTTTGATAGTGTAAGGCTCTATATGTCGAGCACTGATCCGTCCAACAATACCAAACTGATTTTTGACGGGAATAAAAAACCTATTTTTTCCGGGGATACTATTCTGATTGACCAGACCATCGATACCAAAAACCTTGCAGGGAATAATTCAGTGTACATCAATTTCAATGCCAACAATGCCCAGCCCGAGCAATACCTTTTCAACAATTACCTGATTAAAAATATTTATGTACGGCCGGACAGCTATGCACCCAATCTTGATGTTACTTTTGATGGAGTGCACATCCTGAACAAGGATATTGTTTCTCCCAAACCCAGCATTCTCATCATGTTGAAGGATGATAGCCGGTACCTTGCATTGAATGATACGGCTTTGTTTAAGGTTCAATTGCGCTATCCTGATGGGCAATTGAGGAGTGTAAGGGTTGACAATGACACCTTGCAGTTCAGCCCATCTAACAACCTGCCTGGAGGCGATAACAATGCAGCAATGCTGATGTATAAACCATTCTTGAAGGAAGATGGGGAATATGAATTGATTGTAACAGGAAAAGATGTCAGCAGTAATCCATCTGGAGCCATTGAATACCGGGTGGCGTTTGAGGTCTATAACAAGTCCATGATCACCAACTTGTTGAATTATCCCAATCCCTTTACATCGTCCACAGCTTTTGTGTTTACCTTGACCGGTACTGAACTGCCTTCACAGTTTAGGATAGAGATCCTGACGATAACGGGAAAGGTGGTCCGTGAGATCACAAAACAGGAACTGGGACCCATAAAAATTGGTCATAACATTACGGAGTACAAATGGGATGGGAAGGATCAGTTCGGCAACCATTTAGCCAACGGGGTCTACCTGTATCGGGTAATCGCAGATATCAAAGGGAAAAAGATAGACAAGTTGAAATCATCATCTTTCAATACAGAGAAATATTTCCAGAGTGGATATGGGAAAATGTATCTGATGCGATAAAGCAACTCCTTATGTCCATTGCTATTCTTTCACCTGAGTTCAAATTAATGTTGTCTTGTTGCCGGGTCATTCCTGGAAACAAGGAATTGAAACAAAGGGAGGAAGCGTTCAGTAAATCGATTGATGGGGAAGTATTCTGGGTACTTGTGCTTCGCCACCGGGTTTTCCCAATTGTTTGGTTCAATCTACAACAGGATGCCCGTCTGCCAATAAGCTTGAAAGAAAAGCTGAAACAATATTCCGAAAATAATCAGCGACTTGCTTTGCAATCCCTGCTGATTCAACATCGCATGCAAAAGGTATTTGAAGAGCAAGGATTCAAAGGGTTTTTCCTAAAAGGGGTAAAGCTTTCTGAGTTGTATTATGGCGATCCGGCTCTTCGTCATGTGACGGACCTGGATTTTTGGGTTGAAGAGCGGGGCATTCGAAGTATTACAGAATGGTTGTATAATGAAGGATATGTTTCTGAGCCCGATTTCCGTCAGTTGAACACTGGCCACTTCAATTTTATCAAAAGGATTGATCATGATCTTCAGTTCATCACAGATAAATCCGGGCTGCCCAATGTCATTGAATTGCACTGGAAATTGCGAGGTCCTTTAGGAGGTTTTAATCTGACTCCTGACAGGCCTATGAATGAGGTAGATAGTTTTCTCTATCTCTGTGCACATGGAACCGAACATGGCTGGTTCCGATTGAAATGGCTGTTTGATCTCCCCCAGATCATGGACCGTGTTGTTTTTGACTGGGTTCAGGTTCGGGAGCGGGCATTAATGCTGGACTGTTTGGATCATCTTGAAATCACCATGATGGTGCTTGAGTCTATTTTGAATGAACCCATTCCTGAAGTGATTAAGGGTTATTTGCATCCTTCAAAATATGCCTTTCAGATTAGGTATATTCATGAAGCTATCGCTTCATCCTCTGTGTTCAATGACAATGATGCCAATCGCTTGGCTTATTTCAGGTATATGCATTCTTTGAGCAGAAAAAGAATCAATTGGGCATTGTTCTTGAAATACCTAACCAGTCACAATGATTGGAAACTACTGCCTCTTCCTCCAAGCCTTTTCTTTTTGTATTTTCCCCTCCGGCCTTTTTTGATCCTTTGGAGAAGGATTTTTGAAAAGCACTGATGTTTATATTGAGAAAATGCTTCTTTATCAAATACGTTGCTTTTCGTACAAAGACTTGAACAGCCCTTCTTCAGCAATCAAATGATCAAAGCTTCCCACTTGAGCAATAGCCCCATGTTGCATGACATAGATTTTATCTGCCATCTTCAGGTTGTACAACCTGTGTGAGATCAAGACTACAATTTTATGCTTTAAAGCTGTTTTGATTGTTGAATATAAATTGAGTTCAGCAAATGCATCCAAAGCGCTGCTGGGTTCATCCAGCACTACCAATTGCGCATCCTTGTAAAAAACCCTTGACAGTGCCAGTTTCTGCCACTCCCCACCACTCAGCTGTTCACTTCCTTCAAAAATATTTCCCATTTTGGTGTCATAACCCTTTGAGAGTTTTTCAATGAAAGCGACTGCTCCACTGGTATGCCCTGCCAGTTGCATCTTCTGTTCAATGGTATCGGTTGGGTGATAATCAAAATGAATATTTTGTGCAGCCGTAAGAAAATATTTTTCATAGTCCTGGAAAAAGAAACAAGTCTGTTGGTAAAACTCGATTTTTCGAATCTCTTGCATTGAGATGCCGTTGATGTTGATGTTCCCATGATTTGGAGCGTACAATCCGGCCAGCAGTTTAACGAGGGTTGATTTTCCGGAACCGTTTTCTCCTACAATGGCAATGATCTGGCCCCTTGATGCTTCAAGATTGATGTTGTTAAGGATGGTATGTTTTTGGTTGGGGTACCCAAAACTGAGGGATTCAATCTTCAATTGATCCAGCTGATGTGGAAATGTTTGGGTGGCCAACTGATTATTTTCTTCGCTCAGGTCAAAAAATCCATAGAGATCCTTTACGAAATTGCGGAGTTGAAATACCTGTAGCAGGGATTGGAAAAAAGCTTTTGCACTGGATTGCATCCGCTGAATCCCCTGAAGGTACAAGACGAATAATCCAAGCCCAATCCCATGGCCAATGGTCTTCAAGGCCAGATAACCAATGGCGATGCCAAGAGCAGCTACTTCAAGAAACTCTGCCAGTATGTTCTGCCTTAATGACAACTGCTGGTTCACCATTTTCCGCTGGGTGATTGCTGTTCTCAAAGATTGAAATTGTTGTAGAAATGCTTTTCCAAAATGATAAGTCCTCAATTCCTTGGCCCATTGTACTCCGGTCATTAATTGAAACAAATAGCCAGATTCCCTTTCCTTGGGGGCCAGGCTAAATTCAAGATCTGTAGCCCTTTTTCCTTGCAACCACTTGTTCAAGCTGATGGGAATGGCTAAAACAAACAGGGCAAGAAAAAAATAAGCCTTGATGGACACAAAGAACAAGACCAGGAATACCAAAGAAAGGGCATTAGCAATGGAGGCATTGATGGCTGGAAGCAATTGTACAACGCGAAACCTTGCCTGTTGTTGGGCCAGGTGCAAATTGTTATGGAAAGCAGGATTCTCAAAATGGTAATAGTTTACCAGGGAAGCTTTTTCAATGATTTTTAGTGCGAATGCATCTGCCGCCTCCTGGCTGAACAATTGGTCAAAGTGGCTGGCATATTGGTTGATTGCGCCAATCAGCAGCTGAAGGCCTGCAAAAAAAGCGACCAATAAAACAATCCGCATTGTTACTGGAACGGGTTGGCTGATCATGTCAATCAAGGTCTTGACAAGGTACATTTGAGCCAAGGGAAGGAGGGAGGTCATGACTTTCAACAAAATGATGCGATTGCCCAATTTTTTGTTGACGGAATAGACATCCTTCAGCATTGCTGAGAGTTGTTGAAAAAAACTGCCCAATTCATTTATTCTATCCATTGCTTTCTGTGGATGCTCTTTGTATATTTGGCCTTAAAGGTAGCAATTTGGCGTATACGTATTGGGCATATGGATTGAAGGTGGTTAGTCAGATACCGTTTCCTGAGCTGCTGCCGTTAGAAAATGATGATCCATGCGATCTTGCTATTGAGTTAGGATCAATGCCTGTGATAAAAAAAACCATTAACGGATTTCATTCACAATCCCATGACATAACACCCGATGAATACAGGATAACTATCGAGGATGTTGCAAGTTATTGTGTGACAAAGGGAAACCTCATCATCATTGAGGCAGATCAAAACGCCGACCAGGATAGCATTCGGTTATTTTGCTTATCCAATGCTTTTACTGCGGTTTTACACCAGAGGAAAACCATCCCTCTGCATTGCGCTGCCCTGATCAACAAGGGTGAATTGGTTTTGATCCTGGGAGATTCCGGTGCCGGCAAATCCACCGCCATGGCATCACTGATCCAACATGGGCTAAAACCTTTTTCTGATGATGTTTGTGTTCCTTTCCAGGATCCCGAAACTGGCCAGATCAGCTTTTTCAGTTCCTATCCAATGATGAAGTTTTGGAAGGACACCCTTGGTTTGGTGGGGTTGAATAAAAAGGCAGACAGGAAAATAAGGCCTGATATTGAGAAATATGGCATTTACTTCCATCAATCTTTTTTAACCACTGCCTTGAAACCAAAGTTTATTATTCTCTTGGAAAAGTCAGACCAGGTATCTTCACCAGTGATTAATCCCATGTCTGGCATTGAACTTTTTACAAGGATTGAATCAAATGCCTACAGGGGAGAATATTTAGGATTTTCTGACCTCAGAAAAGAGCATTTTCTGCTTTTTACACAATTGGCCAACCAGTCAGCCTGTTATGTATTGAAACGGCCCTCAACAGGCAATTTTGTTCAGGAAGTGGCTGGGGAAATAATTAAATTGCTTTACTAATGGAAAGATTTATCCAAAACAAGGCAATTGTGCAATCCAAAATTGGCGAGGAGGTTGTGATGCTTGACATGGACTCAGGTTTTTATTTTGGCTTGAATTCTGTGGCATCAGTGATTTGGGGCTTATTGGAAATTGAGATAGGGTTTGAAGAGCTTATCAATAAACTGATGGCTCAGTTTGAAGTGGAAAGATCCCTGTGCGAAACCGATACCAAAGCATTGCTGAACCAGATGCTTGAAAAAAACATCATCAGGACTGTGGCATGAACAACAGGTCCCCAATTGATTATTTCTTTTTTGTTGAAGCATGGGCAATGCTCCATTTGGCGAAGTTGGTTATATTGTTCGTACCATTTAAAAAAATCGCATCTTGGATGGGCAGGTTGCAGATGGAGTCAACGCATCATCTGCAGCAAACGGTGGTGCCCATTAAAATTGAGCATGCTGTTCGAAGGGCATCCAGGTATACCCTGCATGAAAGCAAATGTTATGATCAGGCCTTGACCGCAAAAGCCCTGCTAGGCCAAAGTCGTTTACCTTCTACTATTTATTTTGGCCTTGCCAAGGAAGGCAACAACCAGCTCATGGCCCATGCCTGGGTACGATGTGGCAGTAGAATTATAACTGGAAAGGCTGGGATGGAAAGGTTTACTATTGTAGCCTGTTTTGGTGATGCCTGAACAAAATGATGCTATACTGTTTTTGTTTACACCATTATTCCTTAGGGGTTGATTACCTTTGCCAATATCCTCAAAAAACATTTGCATTGGAAACACCGATAGATTCACCATACCCATAAATCTTTTCAATGAGTGGTTTTTTTGGCATTTTTCGTCCATGGGGAGGTCCGGTTGATCATGAGGCATTTGACCAAATGAAAACTGCCATCCACAAGGAAGGTTTTGATGGCATGGAGACGCATGTAGAGGATAAAATTGCGATGGGGCATTTGATGCTAAGGGTATCTCCTGAATCAGCATATGACAAGCAGCCCCTGGAGAGTTCTTGTGGGAACTATCTTCTTGCAGGACATTTCAGGCTCGATTATCGGGATGAACTTGGTGATAAATTAGGCATAACCCAAGCCGAGTTGGAAGTTACCCCAGACTCCCAACTTGTGATGTTGGCATACCAAAAATGGAGGGAGAAATGTGTTTATTATTTGGAGGGGGATTGGGGTTTTGTACTATTCAATAAACTAACTACCGAAATTTTTCTTTCCCGAGATAGCACAGGAATTTCATCATTGTTTTTCATTAATATCGAGGGACAATTTTATTTTTCAAGTGACTCTAGGTATTTGCTTTCAATGACAAAATTTGATTTTGAAATAGAGAATGAAACGCTATTTAAAATGTCTCAAGTTTCATACAATCATGCAGATCGCCAGACCTTGATAAAAGAATTGTTTTATCTCGAAAGTGCTGAATATTTAATTGTTGATTTTAACCTTAATTATTCATTCCATACATATGCTAGTTTGGAAATTTCTGAAAGTGTTAAATACAAGTATCAGGTGGACTATGTATCTGATTTAAATTTTATATACTCCTGTGCAATTAGATCAAGGATGAATGATCAAAAATCAATAGGAATTTATTTAAGCGGAGGAAAAGACTCTTCTTCCATTGCTTATTTTGCAGCCAAAGAATTAGAATTTAGAGGAAAGGAATTATCCTCATTCACTTCTTTCCCCGCATACAAAATTCATTCAACGCTCATCGGTGATCGGATTATAAACGAAACCGATTACGTAAAAGATCTTACTTCTTCAATTCAAAACATCTCTCCAACCTTTCTAAATTTCCCAGATTTTAAATTGTATGAATTTTTTGAAAAAAAAAGTTTGTATGAGGCCTATAATCCAGTTGTGCATATAAATTCTTTTTGGGTAAATGGTATTATCGAGGAAGCTAAAAAAAAGGGGATTAACAATCTGCTGAGCGGTCAAATTGGCAACTATACCATAACATTGAATGGGTTTTATTATTATTCAGATTTACTCATCAGGCTTAGATTTTTTACCCTCATAAAAGAATTTATTAGGGAACTGAAATTTTCTGATAAAGGGTTGTTTCATGCATTAAAAATCCAATTGGCAATTCCTCTGGCTCAGCACTTTAAATTCACCTATTCGGCATATAAAAGTCAAAGAACAAAAAAAATCTTATCATTTATTGAAGGGAATCAAGATGCTGCCGAATCTTCAAAAAGCCTTTTTGGATTAGAAATTATGTTTTTAAAATCTCTTTTTACTCCATATTCACTAAAAAGAGAAAGCCATCTTAAGAGAAATTTGGATTCATTAGGGAACAAATGGTATTTGTTTTCAAATCATTGTAATGTGCAAGTGACAGACCCTACTGCGGACATCAGATTGATTAATTTTTTAAACGCGATTCCTCAAAATCTATTCTTCCAAAATGGAATACACAAGTATATTTTTAGAAAGCTCATGAAGACCAAACTACCCGATAGTATTTTGTGGAACAATAAATACCAGTATCAATCCTTTGATTTTGCATATAGACTGCAGAGAGATAGGGATTTTGCAATCTTTTTTGATAAAATGATTGCACAAACCTCCCAAAACACTCTTTTTAATAAAAGTAAACTTTTGGATGTTTTTAAAGATTCAATAGAATTTCCTGAGAAATACCTCTCCACAAATACCATATCTCATTTATTTAGAAACTTTTCTATATTTTGTTTTTTGTTATATAATCAAAAGGAATAACTTTGTTGATGAACTATGCAACTATATGATTTCAGATTCAAAAAAGGTTTGGGAGGCACCCAAAATTATTGTTCTCCAGCTTTCCCTTACTTCCGATGTTGGGTGTACCACTGACCCTAATAAACCACATACTGGAGTAGATTCGCTCAGTACTTCATGTTCATAACTGAAAAACTTTATTCAGGCTGTCCAATAGGTTTACATATTGTAGAATAGCCAATGTCGATTCTGTGTTCTCTGCAAATTTTTTGCCCACCAAAGTATTTCCTTTTGTTTATTTCCCCTAAACCCCTATCTTTGCAATCCCTAAAAAGAGGAAAAATATGCTGATCATCGATTCTAAAGACTGCGAAAACATAGACAAAGCCCTTAAGAAGTACAAAAAGAAGTACGAAAAATCCAAAACGCTTTTGCAACTGCGTGAGCGTCAGGCATTTATAAAGCCTTCTATTAGGCGCAGGGGCGAGATCCTTAAAGCGATTTACAAGCAGAAGATTTTCAACGGCACCATCGAGTCATAGTCTTCGCTAAAATATATTCCAGAGTAGTCATGCGGTTCACTAACTTTATGACTACTCTTTTTTATGCCCATACCCCAACAGCCCATATTGTCCTCATTCCTTGATTTCATCAAGTTTGAAAAACGTTATTCGGCGCATACGTACAGGGCATATGCAGATGATTTATCCTCCTTTTTTTCATTTGCTCAGGCTCAATTTGAGGTAAGTCAGCCTGCACAAATCACCCCGGGTATGATCCGTTCCTGGATGGCTTCCCTGACCCTGCTAAAAGTCCAGTCTAGAAGCATCAACAGGAAAATTTCCTCCCTCAAATCATTCTTCCGCTACTGCATGACCGAGGGTCAAATCACTGCCAATCCAACCAAAACCATCCAGGTCTTGAAGACGAAAAAACGGTTGCCATCGTATGTGGAGCA
>JAIPBY010000035.1 GCA_021738605.1 Chitinophagaceae bacterium
TTATATAATAAGTAAGCCCGTTGTCCAGTTTGCCAGTGATTACTTTAGCATCAAAAGGAAGTTTTGATGAAGGATCAACCTGGGCAAAAATTGAAACGGATAGAAAAAAAGCAATGAAAAGGCTGATCGAAGTGGAATACTTTCTCATGGAGTAAATTTGATAATGCAAATATAGGGATCAAAGTCAGCATGTTATACTTCCACTTTATCCGTTTCAACAGGCCCTAGTTCATAGCCGAGAAAATTCAGCACCTGGTTGACCTTGTCCATCCTCAGGGTCTTTTTGCCCTGTTCCAACTCCCTGATAAAGCGCAGCCCAACATGAACGCGCATCGCCAATTCAGTTTGAGAAAGCTTGAGTTGTTTCCGTTTTTCCTTTACAAATTTACTTGTGTTCATGGTATACCTTATCGGGTATGATTTGTTGTTTCTTGGTGTTTTATACCCCTTCAGGTATAAATATTATTCAGGTTTTTCGGCACTATATTAACGACAGATTAAATTATGCATCCCAATGTTTTTTTTAGCATTTATCACATACCATTTTAGTGTAATGTCACGTTACCTTTGCATGTTCACTGATGTATAAAGATCATGGGCAAAAACAAGATTCATCATTTTTTAAAATTTCATTTTTTACTAAGACAGAATTAAACGATTATTTAGCCATTAGTTTTATCATCCAATCCCCCTAAAAAAACAAACATGAAAACACTTTCAAAATTCGTGCTGATGGTTGTGGCCCTGATCGGGCTTTCAAACACTGCTTTATTTGCTACTAATTATTACGTTGACCCTTCATCTACTGCAACCACGGCCAATGGCTCATTGGCTTTCCCATGGAAAACAATGGCACAGGTTAACAGTGGAACGACATTGCTGAATCCGGGCGATAGTGTTTTGTTCAAACGAGGGCAATCGTTTTCCGGACGTCTGACGATATCAAGATCAGGTTCGGCTACAGCACCAATTGTATACTCCAACTATGGTTCTGGAAATCTTCCGGAATTCAACAATGCGATTACCGATATCATTTACATTTCCAATAAACAATATGTCGTCATTGATGGAATCAAAATCATAGACAATTCCATCAGTACAACAGACCACACTGTCCAAGCCAAGATAAGCTATGCCATTGTCATAGAAAACGCCCCGAACTGCAGCATCAAGAATTGTGATATTTCACTTGTAGGCGTTGGTATTGCAGTAACGGCAGGATCCGATAACACCACCATCACTGGAAACTACATGCACAACATGCGCATGGTTAGAAATACACCCACATCTGTCAATCCAGATGACGATTATGGCGCAAATCCTATGGTCATAGGCAGCTCAAACAACAATATTTCCAACAACCGTTTTGAGGAATGTTGGGCACTGAGCTATGACTATGGATATGATGGCGGTGCTGTGGAATTGTTTGGCGGAACCATGAACAACAATAAAATCATGAACAATACTGCCATCAATTGCAATGGCTTCATGGAAATTGGAAGCAGTTCAAATGGTACAGCACAAAACAATATTGTGGCCTACAACAAGATTATCAACTGCGGAATCATTGGTGTATACCAAAATGGATCTACTTTTTCCGTAACTGTCAACAACCTGCAGTACTATAACAACACGGTTGTAGAAACAGTAAAGCAATATTCCCAGCCTGGTGTGATGTTTTGGATGGCCGGTACAGGATCTGCCGGAATGGTAGTGGTGAAGAACAATATCTTCTGGCTGTCTTCAGGAACAAATTTTGCCAGCAGCAAATTCAATAGCGGACAGATGGTTCATACAAACAATATATACCGTATGGCAACTGGCTCATTGGGCATTACATTGAACAGCAGCGAAATATTAAGCACCAATGCAAGCTTGTTCACAAGTGTTGCTGGTGCTCCGGCTGATTGGAACCTTGCATTACCCAGCACATCCGCAGCAATCAATTTTGGAACAACCGTAGGCTTAACAAAAGACTTTGCGGGAAATGCAATCAGTGGAAATCCTGACGCGGGAATACTGGAGTATACAAGCATTGGAGTTACATCGACACCTGTTGTTCCTTTGGATGCATTGGCATCTGCTGGATCAATCAATTGCAATGGTGGAACAACTGCAGTTGTGGTCTCTGCAACGGGTGGTACTTCTCCCTACACCGGAACTGGTAGTTTTACCGTAACTGCAGGCAATTACAAATACTTTGTGACAGATTCCAAAGGATTGAAAGATTCCGTAACTATTGCTGTAGCTCAGCCAACAGCGATCGCAGCCTCACTCACATCAGGCACAATCACGTCCGCTGGTGGAAGCACAAGCATTACTGCCAGTGCATCTGGTGGTACATCACCTTACACATATAATATCAATAATGGATTATATCAATCTTCAAATGTTTTTTCAAGTGTATTGGCTGGAATATATACTGTAAATACAAAAGATGGCAAAGGTTGTATTGTTGGGCAATCCATCACAATTGCAGCTTATGTAGCACCTGTGGTAACCACCAGTGTTAAATTCAGCGCAAGTGTATATCCCAATCCTACTACTAATTTTTTCAAAGTTAGCATCTACCGCTACCACAACAACTACCCCGTTTACATCAATGTTTTCAATACAAGCGGCAACCTTGTCTATAGCGTGAAAGGAGATGCCTACACCACCTATTCCTTTGGCAACAGTTTCATCGCAGGGACTTATTATGTAAAAGTTACCATTGGTGGTACCACAAAAAGCTATACTGTTGTGAAGCTCTGATCCTACCCTAAAGTAGCACTTCCATGTAGAGGCCGGTTTTCTAACCGGCCTTTTTTGTTAATAAGCATGCTTGTCGCCCGCAAATACCTTAAAAAAAGTTAGAAACATAATTTTGATATCCAACCAAATGCTCCAATGTTCTAGATACCATAAATCACTGGCCACCCTTTGTTGAATTTGAATTGGGTTTGAAATTTCACCCCTTAGCCCATTCACCTGTGCCCAACCCGTAATACCTGGTTTCAACATTTGCCTGATCATATAATGATCAACAATTTTGGAATACTCAGACGTATGCTTAAGCATGTGTGGCCTTGGGCCTACCAAACTCATTTCCCCGCGGAAAACATTGAAAAATTGAGGAAATTCATCAATGCTTGTTTTGCGCAGAAAAGCCCCTAGTCTCGTAACCCTGCTATCATGTTTGGTGGCTTGCTTTGAATCAGACTCATTGTTGACCCTCATTGTTCTGAACTTATAACAAAAGAATGGGTTATCCGTTAGCCCTGTTCTCAATTGGGTAAAAAAAACAGGTCCCCGAGAATCCAGAAAAATAAGTACTGCAACCAGAGGAATTAACCATGTTAAGATGAATATGATGAACAAGCCACTGATGAAAACATCAAACATTCTTTTCTTCATCCTGTTACCTACATCTTCAAGCGGGTCAGCCCTCATGGATAAAACGGGTAAATCCTTGATGAAGTCAATCACAACGTCCCTGTTCACATGACTGGAAAGACTTGGCACCACTTTAAATCGCATGCATTGCTCTTCTGAATCTCTGATCAAGCGATAGATGATATTGTTTTGCTCTGGCGTGATGGTTGAAAATATTTCATGCACATTCAACTGTTTTGCAACATTTACTGCATTTTCGATATTGGCGTAAACTGGATATGCAGTCAACTCATTCATGTTTTCCTCGTTTTCTACAAAACCCATCAGTTGCGTGTTCAATCCATCCTCTTCAAGGTATTTCGCCAATTTTTTAGCCGTATCATTAAAGCCAAGGATCAGCACCCTGTTGACCATATCATGTTGTTGGGAAATGTATTTCTTGATTCCCAAATAAAATATTCGATTGGTAGAGATACCCAAAAGGGCAAAAAAAGAAAAATAGATCAACTGCACGGAGATATTGTTCAGTTCTGCAGCATATAGAAGAATAAGAATGATGATGGTTAGCCAAAAAAAATAGACCTGGGCTGTTTTTTGAATAAAAGATTCAAATGCATTGACGACTTTTTCATCGTAAAGAGAAACTGCCAGACTGAGTGTTATCCAAATAAAATTGACAAAAAAAGCAAAAGAATAGAATAGATTATTTGTCTGGATGATTTCATTGGTCAAAAAATACAAATAAGTGATCAGCCAAGCAAAATTGATGGCGGCTAGATCCATCAAGACTAAAATTACACTAAGTGATTTTCTGAATTCGGTGTTCATGGGATGGTTTTTTCATCGGTGTTCAATGCACAAGAGCAGCAAAAGTTGGACTTGAATAATGCTGAATCAAAACATCTACGATACGCTCTGAAGTTTTGCCATCCCATAAATCGGGAATGACACCTGTCTTCCAATTTCCAATCACAATTTTATGGATGAGCTTGGAGAGCAGGAAAAGATCATCTCCCACCAACTCATTGGTGCCGTCCAAAACAGTTTCAGGCCTTTCCGTTGAATTGCGCATGGTAATGCAAGGAATATTCAATACTGTTGCTTCTTCTGTAATTCCACCGGAATCGGTTATGATACCCCTGGCATTTTTAATCAGGTAGATGAACTCAAGATAAGGCTGGGGTTCGAGCAAAATCAATTCATTGGGATTGAATTGCATGCTGTCCAGCACTTTTCTTGTACGCGGATGAACAGGAAAAACAATTGGAAGACTTGATCTGCTCGAGACAATTGCCGCAAGTATTCTTTGCAGTTTTACTGGATCATCAACATTGGAGGGCCTGTGAAGGGTTAACAAAAGATAGGCCCCTTTTTTCAAAGATGAAATACCGACATCTAATGGAGATTTGATCTTATCAATGTTCTGAAGCAGTGTATCAATCATGGTATTCCCAACAAAATGAATTTTAGATGAAGGAATTCCAATGGTAGTTAAATTATCGGAGGCGTGTTGGGAAGTAGTAAAAAAATGATCACATATGGAATCCGTCAATATTCTGTTGATTTCTTCGGGCATTTGCATGTCGCCGGACCTGATGCCTGCTTCAACATGTACTACATCTATTTGCATCTTCTTTGCTACAATCGTACATGCCATTGATGAAGTGACATCTCCGACAACCAATACAAGATCAGGCTTGTGTGCCAATAATTCAGCTTCAAATCCAACCATGATGGCAGCCGTCTGCTGGGCCTGTGACCCTCCGCCGGCGCCAAGGTTATTGTCAGGTTCAGGTATTTCAAGTTGTGCAAATATTTCGCTGCTCATTCTGGCATCAAAATGCTGCCCGGTGTGAACAATGCGAAAATGAATATCCTTGCCTTGTGCCTTGCTTTTATTAATGGCCTTGATGATGGGTGCAATTTTCATGAAATTAGGCCTTGCTCCTGCGACGATCGTTATCAACATAAAATGGAAATTAAAGGTGTATGTCTAGGCTGTTTTGTAATGATATTTCTTATCATAATGGTTAATCAAAGAAACAGTCTGTTGAATATTCTCTCTTGAAGAGGCGCCAAAGAGAATTGACTCAACATTTGGAAGGGAACAAACATACTCCAAGGCTTTTTCAGCCGAGGTGGCACCACCAGAAAAAACCTGCATGGCAATGGCCCTTACCCTTCCTGATTTTAAAGCCTGCTCATACAAGCTTATACCCCCAGACATCCTGAAGCCTTCGTAGTTGATTGAAGAGCTAACAATAGGATGGTATATCCCCTGGCTGGCAAGCACATCAACAAGCTTGGGCATGTTCATGGTTATGTATCCAGGTTCTGCATTGTACTTCTTTCGTATATACTCATCAAATGCTTTGAGCAAATCTTTCATGCCCAATCCCAGCAATAAATCTGTGATTACATTCTGCAGAAAGATAACTGGTGTAGCTATCCCCTTGAACATTTTCAATTCAGCATCAATCATCAACTCCATCATTTTTACATGGTCTTTTGAAACCAATGCGTATCCTCCCTTGAAAAGTGATCCAATGAAATTACCAGGAACATATTGTTTGATGGTACCCATTATCCCCAATTCAGTTACGGCATTGGCATATTTATGGGCATAAGGAAGACATGGATAAATCTGAAAGTCTTCATACTTTTCAGCGTCATTTCTAATCATATTCGCAATGTTCAACATCCTGTCATGTGTAGTACACATAAAAGTGTTGCAGCCCTCTTCGATGGCAATATCTATGGTTTGCAAAATGGATTTATCTTCCTTGAATCGCATTGACTGTTGCCTGGCCTTTTCATCTGAGACATGGTTGACCCCAAAAAATTGGTTATCGCCGAACAAGATCCTGTTCATATTTGGTTGATTTTATGGTTCTTAATTTGTTGAATGACTTTGTCCGTTTGGAGGGCAGATTCGAATGTGTTGATATTATTGGGAGCCTTGCCTTCCAGTACATTGATAAAGTGATCTATCTGCAAGGAATATTCTTCTCCCCTAAGATAAAAATCAACGTGAGGTGATAAAGCATTGATATGTCGAACATTCCAACCCTTTGCATAACCGCCCATGGTTTGTGCCTCCTTGAAATACACTTTAAGCTCAGTAGCGTCTACAGTTAGTTTACCTTTTGATCCTAAAATAGTAATGGAAGTTGTCATCTTCCGGAATGTCTCATCACTCCAATTGACGTTGATGGTGCCATGTATGCCACTTTTTGTCTCCAACAAACAAGAAACAGCATCCTCAACGGAGGCTGAATAAAAAGACATCAAATCAGCCCCATGAACTGATGTAATTGGGGCAATGAGATAATTGATCAGATCAATGAGATGGGCTGCATAGTCCATTAAACAACCGCCTCCTTCTTCTGGTTTTGATCGCCAGGTATGCTCTTTTGTTTTGGTAACAACCGGGCCATTCATATTACCAGAAAACAATTGCAATTTTCCCAAGCTGCCTGAATCAATGATTCTTTTTGCTTCCATGAAGGTTCCTATAAATTTATTATGGTAACCAACTTGGTTGTAAAGATTTTTCTGTCTGGAAGACTCCATCAACTTTTGTCCATTAGCGGCATTCAGGCTAAATGGTTTTTCAACAAAAACATTGATGTTTCGATCCAGGAGTTTTTGAACGATGGGTTCATGGTACTTGGTAGGAACTGAAACAAAGACTGCATCAGGCTTTTTTTCATTGATCATCTCCAAATAATCGGAATAGACATCAAATGACGTGTGTCGCTTTAAAACGTCTGTTACAATTGTTGAGGTGTCGGCAACACCAATTACCTCTACATCTGGGTGTGCCCCCAGGATAGCAAGATGAGAAATGCCCATTTTGCCTGCGCCAATTAATCCGATTTTTTTCATGCGGTTACTCTTTTGTTGGTGTTAATTATTGTATTGTACAATAGGTCATAAGCCAATTTTCCTTTGGCCATAAGCGTATTTTCATGATTCACTAAGGGCAATTGCTGTGATAGGGAAATCACATCTTTGGATGAAATAGTATTGGCATGAAGCATGAGATTGTTTTCTATCAATACTTTATCAACTTCAAGCAATTCACCTTGGTAAACAGAAATGGTAGGTATACCAATCATGGCCAATTCTCTTGTCATAGATCCACCTGCACCTATGAATAAGTCACAATCATTGGCAATTTCTTCAAATGATATTGGCTTTTCCGCAACAGATATGTTCTTGAATACATTGCTTAAATAATGATGGGCTTGTTCTTGGGATCGGGGTAAAATGAAGATGTTAAACGTTGATGACAATTCATTGATGAGCTCATCCAAGAAATTTTGTTTTCCGTTGTAATATTGGGCTGTTGATGGCTCTGGACGGATATAAAGCTTAAGGAAAGATGGTTTGATTGAAATATCCCTCAGTTTGTTTGACTTGGACATTCGCCATAGATAAATACCTTCTTTGACACCGGGGTAATAGCTGATTTTTCTACGAATAATCGAAAATTTAGAAAGACCCGTTAAATTGAAACGTTCTGGCAATAGGATTTTTGTAGCAGAAATAAAACTCGGAAGGTTCCCCAATGCATGTTCATTGTCATTTGTATATATAGAAGGGATGCCCAGCAGTTGTGCCGCCAAGGGGGAATGAAAAGAACTCTGTGACACAGCTACATCAATCTTTTTATCCTTTAAATAATGCCAAAGTTGAATAACCCTGATAGGATACCCTAAAACCTTACCAAGCAAACGCTTACCATAATGTTTTCCCACAACATGATGGAGCATGTCTTTCTGGTCCAATAAGGCAATTGTATTGGCCAAGGGTCTAGAAGTGATAAAGATTGTATGTCCTTCATGCTCCAATTGTGATATCAACGCGTAAAACATGTTGATATGGGGAGAATTTGAAATATCAAACCAGATGTTCATGAACAAGAATTGAATGGTGAGAAAAAATATTAAGCAGGTGTTGAGATGCCAAGGGAGGTATTGATGACATAGCGGTGCTTGGCATTTTCAGCTTCCAGGAATGGCGCATTGATCTCTATTGCATAATCATCAAATTCCAAATTGCTTTTGACAATATCCAAATACTCTTTGGAAATCTCTTTGGGCAACGTATTGTTATCCATTTGTAGATAGATGGTGAGTTTATGTGCATTGAACAGAACCTGGAACTGTTCGATATGTTTGTTGTTTCGGAAAAGAATATTAAAAAAAGCTGAATGCACGACTTTATGCTTTTTATCAATAACCAAATCACAGGTCCTCCCCTTAAAATTCTCAATGATGGGATATCCCCTTTTACACGGGCAGGAAATATTCTCTACAACCTCAAATGCATCTCCAGTAAAGTACCGTATCATCGGAAAAGCCTTGTTGACAAGATTCGTGGCCAATACATTACCCTCACTATCAAATTCAAGTTTGGTAGCCGTACTGATGTAGTGAAGGTTACCAAAATCACACTCAAAGGCAGAGATGGCGGCCTCATTGCATCCATACTGATTATGAACCTTTACATTAAAAGCCTGACCAATATTATCTCTGTGCTTATCACTTAGTATTTCAGCGGTTGACACAACTCCTTTCAAATGAGGAAAAGTATAAGGATATTTGCTTTTTAAAATATATTCTGCAAGCCGATTGATTGCAGTTGCATACCCGTAAATGATCTTTGTTTTAGTTGTAATGATTTGGCTGAGGTAAGATTCAATATCAGTATCGTTCAAATGGTAAGCTGAATATGTAGTAACATTCAGCAATTGATGAAATACGTTATGCTTGATATCATTTTTACCCAATGAGGTCCCGGCAACAAATGCAACTTTATCACCCAATTGATACCCCAGGGTTTCCCAAGACAATAGTATTCCTGCCCACATGAAAGATTGAGCCTCATTGGTTGTATAGTATAAAAGTGGAGCGCCAGTTGAGCCGCCGGTACCTTTTGTAAATTTTTTCTTGGAGAAATTCTTTGAAAATATAGCTGCAGTGTTCTTCCTGATGATATCCTTTGTCAAAATCGATGATGAAACACTGGGTCCCAGATTGGTATAATATCGCGTAGCGGGTAAGACTGTTTCAATGAAAACCTTATAATTTGAGCGAGATAAATTGGCAAGAGTTTTGTTATTGAGATACTGTTCTGCTCTCAATTTTTTGAGTGTTGTCACAATATTGGTTCCCCTTAAAGCGTCTATAAGCCAAAACCGGGCATGTCCAAGAAAATTCATAAATATTGGTGTGATTGGTTAAAAAAATATAATCATTCAGTTGAGAGCAGTTCGTTGTATATGGTATTTAACTTCGATACAATGGATTGTACATGAAATTGCTTTGCGTCATCGAAGGCATTCATACCATAACGGGAAATGAGCCCTGGGTTATTGAAAATCTCATCAAGAACAGCATCAAGTTGATTGATTTTCCCTGGTTCAATCAACCAACCATTGTGATGTGGTATAACTACAGAAGGAATTCCACCTACTGAAGTTGAAATAATGGGCTTTCCAGCAGACATGGCTTCAAGGATGGCCATAGGAAGACCTTCATAATGAGAAGGCAAGATGAAAATATCAGTATCAGAGATCATTTCATCTTTTTGGGAACCATGTACCCATCCGGCAAAGATTATATTGCCGCCGTTATTTTCCTTATTGATCAGTGAAATGAGTCTGTCTGATTCTCCTTCTCCACAAATGGTAAGCTTAATTTTATTGTGCAGGTAAAATGGGTTGTTTTGAAGATATTCGACCAATTCAAAAATACCTTTGTTATCGGTAATTGTACCTAGAAACAACAATGAGATAGAATTGTACGAATCACGATAAGGGCTAAGTGGAAAAGTTTTAACAGGATTGAGCATTACGGAAAGGTTGCCTAACTTTAACTCTTCACTAAAGGTATGGCTCCACTCATTTGTCAAACAAATTACACGATCGCAAGAGCGAAGTATCAATTGAACCAAAAATGTTATGAAATAAGAGGACTGGTAAAAGCGGTGAAACAAACCACCGTGAATATGCATGATTGTTTTTTTCCCTAATGAATTTCCCAATAAAACAACCAATGATTTCCTAAAGAAACTACCCCTTGATGCACAATGAATATGAAGAATGTTGACATCAGCATCTGTTATCAATAATTTGAAAATGCTGGCAATTTGTTGAAGGAAATAAAAAGATTTATTCACCCTGGCATCTGATGGGTAGGTAGAAATCAACCTGAAGCCATCCATTTCAGCCCTATAGGTTTCCAGAACTGCCCCAATACCCCCTTTTTCATTTTTGGGCCCAACAAATAAAACATGATTGAAATTCACTGTGAAATAGTGTATTGTAAAAAGAAAATATTTGAGTAAATGTTGCCTTAGCTGCGATGACTGATCATTATTGGTTGAGACAATAAATGAACATATTGTTTCAACATGCTGTTGAGGGAGAAACGTTGCTTAACATGCTCCCGTATTGAATGTCCATTCTGGTTATTCTTCAATGCATTCAACCATGCTTTTGCGATTGAATCGGGATGCAGTGGATCAGCAAGCGTGCCATTCCAGTCTTCAACAATCATTTCCCTCGCACCACCAACATCGGTCAATGCACAAGGCAGCCCAAATGCCATAGCTTCCAGGGCCGCAATTGAGAATGTTTCACTTTCTGATGTAAGTGTAAAAATATCTGCGATAAAATAGAAAACTCTGACATCCGAATGATTACCAACAAAATGAACATACCCATCCAATTGTAAAATAGAAACAAGTTCTTTGAGCCTGTCTGACAATCTTTGATTGCCAGATCCAACAATCATGAGGTGTGGCTTAATTACACCCCGCATTTTATGTACAATAGACAAAGCGTTTAGTGCGTCAGTGTGGCGCTTTTCAGGATTGATGCGCGCAACCAAAAGAATCAACTTGTCATTTTTATCAATGGAGAAAGATTCCCTAATGCTATCTCGGTCCTTACCTATAAAATGTGAAGGACTGAATGTTTCGGTATTGATACCATTATAAATAACGGTTTGTACACAAGCAGGAAACGAGTATTTTTTTGTAAGATAATCTTGTTGCTTGTTGCATAAATAAATCACGGTATCCTGTTTCCCAATAAACCTATAATAAACAAAGGTTTGGAACCAGTTATACAAAGAAAATGGTTTTGTAGTATGTGGAGAAAGATATATTTGGTAATCATCTTCGAAAAAAAAAGATAATTTGGTGAGAAAATATGAATACGGATTAACACAAAATATTTTTCTTGCCCCATGGATAATGATTTGTTGTTTAATCCGATGAGATATAGATAGGTCGAATCGAGAGTTTTTTAATACCTTGATGATGGGTATGCTAGCCGTGATTTCGTGAGCCAATGTGACATCATTACTGAGTATGATGACCACTGGATCATACTTGATATCAAACAAATGATTAACAATGCTGATCAAGAATTTCTCTGCTCCACCCATGGGTAAACCATGAATGACAAAAACGATTGATTTGGGATTGATCATGATTCTATATATTCTAATGATGTATCAGCTGTTGTATAATTGATGTAACCTTTAGTAGCATCTTCTCTAGGGATAATAGACGCTGGATTTCCAATAACCAAACTATTGGAAGGAACAGATATGTTAACAAAAGCATTCGGTGCAATCATTACATTGTCTCCAATGATGATATTGCCCACGATTACGGCATTCGTTCCAATCCAAACCTTGCTGCCAATTGTGGGGGTGCCTTTATTTTTTCCTCGGTTTGTTTGCCCAATCGTTACTCCGGGAGACAAGTTGCAGAAATCTCCCATAATTGTGTTTCCATTGACAACAATTGTGCCCCAATGGCCAATATAAAGTCCTTTACCAATTTGGGTAGAGGGGGGTATTTGAAATCCATAAAAATGAGCATCAATATGGAGAAAGATTCTGTATATCAGACCCAAGAATGACCACTTCTTATATTGATGTGATTTTCTGAGAAAAAAAGTAAACCTGAATCCAGGGATGAGCAAAGATGGCAGAAACTTTCCAGAAGCAGTTTCGCCAGTGTATCGCAACAAATCAGCCCTGATGGTATTGTTCAACATAAAGTTCAAATAACGGAATCCATATCATGATAAACGCCCATCAATGTATTTCTGTTATGGATTGCATCTGATTTTGAGTAACCGGATGCAATGTTTTTTTCCATATCCAGGTAATGATCTGATGAAAGCATCTTCATGATACCATTGGCAATAGAATGGGGTTCAGGAGGGGTAAGCATTCCATTGATTCCGTCTGAAATATATTCCTGGAACGCGCCAATATTGGTTGCCAGTACTGTTTTCCCCATGGCAAATGCGGTCATTAATACACCACTTTGGGTAGCTTCTCGGTAAGGACAAACAACAAATTTTGATGCGTGAATCAACTGTGAAAGGTGTTCGACTGAAAGGTAATCATCAATAAATGTTATATGATGTGCATATTCATCAAGCAATTTCTTGTCTATAACGAAACCATTTGATTTGCCGGCAATGAGAAAATGCTCATGTGGGTAGACGTTTAAGACCTTGGGTATAGCCTGAAGAAGTAAGTCTATGCCTTTGTAATAAGAAAGCTGTCCAAAAAAAAGGATGGAACGTCTTTCAGCAATTGGCGTTTGCTTGAATTGAGCTATAAATGAATAGGGCTGTAAACGCAATTGAGAAAGCCTACCATTTACATATTTATTGTTTTTCTTAAATAATCCTGAGGAATAAGAAGAGTAGAATGATATTGACCTTGCCTGCTTTTTGTAGAAATAACGAACAACGTCTAAGATGAGTGATTCTTCTCCGACATGCGGAACAGGGTCATGAATCGTCAAAGCCAGTTGATTGTTTTTGAGAAAAAACAAGGAGGAAATTGCTCGCCCTGATGCAGTATCAAAATGAACTACATCATAGTTTCGTGAACGGATCAGTCGTCCTAAGTAGATTCCTCCCATGATGCTGTCGATCCCTAGCATACTTTTACCCTTAAAAAATAATACTTCAACAGAAGCTATATCTTCAAAATAGGGAAGGAAACGATGCCATAGTTCAGGGGATAGGATCTCTTTTAATTTTTCCAGCCGATTGTAACGCTTTGTGTCTGACAATTCAAAAACAGTACTTTTTCGGGAATCCGGAGAAACTTCTATCAACAAATCTATATCAACATGATGCTTGATGGATTGCAAAGTTTCAAGACAACTATCAAGGAAATAGGTATGAACATAATACAGTACACGGGGTCTCGCCATAATGATTGAAATTGTGCAGATGGTAAAGGAGTAAAGGAGAGAATCTATGCAGCAATTGCTTTTTCTCTAAGAAATATTTTTATATACACAAATGATACAAGGCCAAAAGTCAACCAGAAAAGAAAAAAGAAAATAATATCAGAAAAAAAAGCAGACAAAAAATGATAAACCAAAAGCAAAAAGGCAGATGAGGTATAAAATAATAAAGCATCTGATTGTTTGTGAATTCCGTATTGAACCAATATGATATCCTGTGAAATGTGAAAAAACAGAAATGAAATGAAAATGGCATAATTAACTACAGCGATGTCTTTAAAGATAGTTAGTCCGAAAAATGCAATGATAAAATTCAATGCAAGGCTAAAAAGATTCAACCACATATCTGTTTTTTCCAAGTGCATGGCAACCAGTAGATTTGCCTGGAGCAAAGCAGTGGGAAAAACAATGATAGTCCAAAACATTTGTATGCAATTGGGAACTGTATGGATGTATTTAGCACCGAACAAAAGTGGGATCAGCAATGCTGCATAAGAATAAACGAACGTGAATGCAAGAAGGCCATACATTGCATATACGAGAAATATTTTTCTAAAAAATCGGTTCCTTTCTTCAACATCTGCTTTTCCCTTTTCAACCAAGATGGGAAAGACAGAAGCGGAAACCATGACAGGTAAGATCTCTGCCATCGAAAATAATTTGAAGGAAATTTCATAATCTGCAACCTTATCAAGTTGAAGTAGTTTTGAAACTAGCAAACTGCCTGTTGACCAATAAACTACTGAAACACTGCCAATGACGATAAAATAAATATTTTTTTTCAGGACAAGGCCAATTTCTCTTAGGGCCAGGGATCCTTTCCAATAATGGGCGATATCGAT
>JAIPBY010000036.1 GCA_021738605.1 Chitinophagaceae bacterium
AGGCTCTTTACCGGTGACGGCATTCAGGTTTCGGTAAATTGAATCGGTGAAGAACGGCGAAATTGGCGCAGCCAATTTCGCAACAGTCACCAAACAATGATAGAGTGTTTGATATGCACTGATTTTATCCGTTCCATATTCGCCCTTCCAGAACCGCCTTCTGGAAAGCCTTACATACCAGTTGCTGAGCAACTCGTCAACAAATTCATCAATCGCCCTTCCTGCAAGGGTTGGTTCATAATCCTCCATGTATTGGGAAACCTGCTTGATCAGGCTCTGCAGGCTTGACAAAATCCAACGGTCGATTTCAGGCCTTTCATTGAAAGGAACATCTGCTTCACTGTAACTAAACCCATCAACATTTGAATAGAGAGAAAAGAACTGATAGGTGTTGTATAAAGTACCGAAGAACTTTCGCTGCACTTCCTTGATGCCTTCGATATCAAATTTAAGGTTATCCCAAGGTGAGGCATTGGTGATCAGGTACCAACGGGTGGCATCAGCGCCATAGGTTTCAATGGTACTGAAAGGATCAACAACATTGCCAAGGCGCTTGCTCATTTTGTTGCCGTTCTTGTCCAACACAAGACCATTGGACACAACAGTCTTGTAGGCAACACTATCAAACAAAAGTGCTCCTAGTGCATGCAAGGTGTAAAACCACCCGCGGGTCTGGTCTACTCCTTCAGCAATAAAATCAGCAGGAAAAGCATTGCCGCTCTCTACCAATTCTCGGTTCTCAAACGGATAATGCCATTGGGCATAGGGCATGGCCCCACTGTCAAACCAAACATCCACCAAATCCGGCACACGTTTCATTGCCTTGCCGGAGGCGCTCACCAAAACCACATCATCAACAAATGGCTTGTGCAGGTCTGCCAATCCATTTTCAACAAACTGCTTGTTGGTATCTCCACCAAGCGCTGAAGCCGCTTTTCTGATTTCAGTATTCAACTCTGCCACAGAACCTATGCAAATTTGTTCAGCACCATCTTCAGTCCTCCATATGGGCAATGGGGTTCCCCAGAACCTGCTGCGGCTGAGGTTCCAGTCAACCATGTTTTCCAGCCAGTTGCCGAACCTGCCTTCGCCGGTTGATTTGGGTTTCCATTGGATGGTCTTGTTGAGTTCCACCATCCTGTCCTTGATAGCAGTCGTCTTGATGAACCAGGCATCCAAAGGATAATAAAGGATGGGCTTATCTGTTCTCCAGCAATGGGGATAATTGTGCTCGTATTTTTCTACTTTGAATGCCTTGCCATCTTTCTTGAGCTGGACGCAGATGTCAATGTTGACATCCACATAGTTTTCATCGTTCTTGTAATTCTTGACGAACCGGTGGCTGAATTCTCCCAGGCCATCCACAAACTTGCCTTCGCGGTCTACCAGCGTGAGGATGCCAAGTCCATATTTCTTTCCCACCTTGTAGTCATCTGCACCAAAAGCAGGCGCAGTATGCACTATACCGGTTCCATCTTCAGTCGTTACGAAATCACCAACAACCACCTTGAAGGGGTCTGCACCAGGCGTGATCTCATGTATAACACTCAATGCATTGGCTGCTGATGGCATCAATTGTTCGTAGTAAAGGCCTTCAAGTGCTTTGCCTTTGATGGTGCCCAAAACTTTCCAGGGAATCAATTTGTCTCCGGCCTTGAATTCCTCAAATGACAAATCTGCTGCATCTGCTTTGAAGTACTTGGGAAGGAGGGCTGTTGCGCAAACAACCGTCAATGGCTCCCCGGTGTACGGATTGAAACTTGATACCAATGAATATTCAATGGAAGGGCCTACAGTCAGGCCCAGGTTGGAGGGAAGGGTCCAAGGAGTAGTGGTCCAGGCCATGAAATAAACCGGACCTGCTCCAGTATTCATCTCCTGCAATACTGAAAACGATGGGTAATTGTCATTGCCATTTTCTGAAAGCCTGAAAAGGGCAACAGCAGAAGTATCTTTTACATCTTTGTAGGTTCCTGGCTGGTTGAGTTCATGGGAACTCAGGCCTGTTCCAGCAGCGGGTGAATACGGCTGAATACTGACACTTTCGTATAAATAGCCTTTGTCGTATAATCTTTTTAAACACCACCAAAGGGATTCGATATAATCATTTTCAAATGTAACGTAGGGGTGCTGCAGGTCAACCCAGTAACCCATTTTGGTTGTGATCTCGTCCCATTTGTCCTTGTAGCGCAATACTGCCTCGCGGCATTTCTGGTTGTATGCTTCTACACTGATTGTTTTACCGATATCCTCTTTGGTGATGCCAAGCTCTTTTTCCACGCCAAGCTCAACGGGAAGACCATGGGTATCCCACCCACCTTTTCTCTTCACCTGAAAGCCCTTCATGGTCTTGTACCGGCAAACAAGGTCTTTGAGGGTACGGGAAATCACATGGTGAATCCCCGGCATTCCATTGGCACTGGGCGGTCCTTCGTAAAAAACAAAGGGTTTGGCCCCTTCCCTGTTGCGGATGCTTCCACCAAATGCATCTTCCTGTTCCCAGCTTGCCAGGATTTCCTTTTCAAACGCGGGGAGGTTGAGTTGCTCGTATTCTTTATAAGTCTTTCCCATACTTTTTCCTAAGGTGGCAAAGGTAGAAAAAAGTTTAAGGGTTTTACTTGAAATTCACGGTTCCGTCGGCCTGGTAGGCAAAGCGAAAGCTATAATAACGTTGGTTCTTTAATTTTTCAGCATCAGTCGCAGTGGCGGAAGGCGTTACCCCACCCTTGTAGTAGTTCAGGATTTCAACCTTGGCATACTTGCCCTTGGCAGTTTTGAAGACCAGTACCCTTCCAGGAATGGGGGTGATGAGCATAGAAACCGGGCTGTACACATACCATCCTCGGTTGCTGGTGTTGGGCACTGCATACGAGGTGGGTGCATTGTCTTGCCTGAAAACTGAATCCTTGGGCACAGTCTTCAGATCATCAAATGTTCCTACATAAACAAAGGCACCACCTACACCAGGGCCGCTGTTGCCTCCATTGGTGATGATGGTTGTTCCTCTTACTGCCACATCCCACTTCACTGAATTAGAGTCAGTGCTGGGCACTACAGCATTTGTTTCGAAACTGAAAAAAGTATACTTACCAGCACCCACAGGTTGGCCATTGACCAGTCCTACAATCGTGTCAGCAGGTATACCTGAAACTGTTTTTTCAGTCAAAGTGGGAACAACAACCGGAGCCTCATTCTTCTCACAAGCCTGAAAAACAACTAACGCTAACATTGCACTTCCGATGATTCTTGAAATTCTCATTGCTTCTTGTTTATTTGGAAATTAAAAAATGAATTGAATGTCTAGATATGCCCTCCTTCCTGGATTTCCTGGAAGAAACTGAATGTCTTTGTAGTTGAACAGGTTGTCTATACCAGCCATGAATTTCCAATGGGAATTCAATGGAAGCCCGATGCTTGTATTGACCTGCACATGTCCTCTTGCATATTCATCAGCACGGTTGATCAGCCCATTACCATCCAGGTCAGAAGTACCCCACCTGCTCCTGTAAATGATCCGGATGGTAGAAAAATATCCCTTGGCATTTTCTGCATTGAACTTGAGGTTTGCTGTGTGCCTGGACCGGTTGGGCAATCCTCCATAATCGGAGCGGTTCATCCGATACGCTTGCCCGCTGGTAAGCGATCGTTGAAAGACCTCTCCGTTTTTGATGGATTGCAGCACATCCTTGTCTGCAGTATACAGGTATTGGTATCCGGTATTGAGCTGAATCAACTGGCCAATTTTCTGCTGGGCCCCCAGTTCAATGCCCCGGGTAAGTGCACGTTTCAGGTTGAAATAACTGTAGATCTGGCCGCCGTTTTTCTTGAAAGCAATGACATCGGTAACAATCATATTTTTCAGGTCATTCCTGAAGATGTTGGCGGTGAACTGTGAGGATGCATCCAGGTTGTAAACAATACCTGCATTCAATCCACCCGAAACCTCGGGCTTCAGTGCAGACAAATTCCCAGCGAGTGCAGTGGTCTGGTCCAACAATTGAGCTGTAGAAAGCCTTTTTAATTCGCTAACAGCCACTTCAGACCCAAAGACAGAATAGGCACCAGCGGCAACATTGGTGAAATTGAGGTACAACTGCCTAAAATCAGGCGCCTTGAAACCACGTCCGTAAGAAACATTCAGTTTCACTTTATCAGAGGGCTTGTACTGGAAAGCAATTTTAGGGCTCCATACGGAGGCATAGGCCTGGTTGGCATCAAACCTCAAGCCTCCAATCCATGTAAGTTTGGAAGAGATTTTTTGCTCGTGTTGTGCAAAAAAATAGGCAATGGTATTGGTCCTCAGTGTTGAAGCAGTGTCGTAGCGGTTTGAACGGACCGTTTCACGCACAATACCTGCGCCTGCAGTGAATGCGGCATGCGCATTCATTTGCCAGTCTGTCTGGTTTTCAACCCTTGCAAACAACTGCCTGAACCGGTCATCATAGCCTCCTGTTGCATTTTTTACATTCAGCTGCTGTAGGGCATTGAACCCGGTGATGTACCCGCGCAGGATTGATTTTATTTTCTGCTCCTTGTTGAACTGAAGGTATGGGGTTAAATTGTACTCTTCGTTCTTCTCAAAACCCTTTGAAGCAATGGTGGTGCCAAGGTTCTGCACAAAGATGGTGTTGTCGATATGGCTTGTATTGGCCCTGAAGGAAGCGCCGGCTTTCCATTGTTTGCCCAATTGCTGGTGTATGCTCAGGTTTTGCGTTGACCGCCTGAAGGGTTCAACTGTTTTTTGCACTGCATTGGGCTTAAGGCTGTACCCTTTAGATTGGTTGTAATTCAACGATGCAGCAAGATCAGTTTTATTAATCCTTTTTGAAAAGTTGAGGTTTCCATCCACCGTATTGAACCTTCCATAGCGCAATCCCAGGTCCGTCTTGTTCTGACCGGCACGATCTGTAATGATATTGATGACCCCACCCATTGCTTCTGACCCATACAGGCTGGAAGATGGCCCTTTGACAATTTCAATTTTCCTGATATTCTTTACCGTAATTTTTGAAAGGTCAAGCACACCTGCCGTTCTGCCGATCAATGGTTCTCCATCGATGAGAATAAGGGTGTATTCTGATGAAAGACCCTGCACCTGTATTCCTTTTCCAAAATTATCAATCACCTGGATGCCGGTTTGTTCGGCCAGGATGTCGTTCAACCGAAGTGATCCGCTCTGGTAAAGGGTTTTAGAAGAAACAACAGAGACAGGAATAGCAATATTTCCCATCGACCTTGGGGTCCTTGTAGCCGTCACCACCACTTCATCCAGGTTTATTTTGGATGAATCAGTTCCCCGCTGTGCAAAGGACACAGTAGTCATCAACAAAAACAATGTTTGGAAAAAAACCCTCATGCAACTTAAATCAGGTGCAAAACTGATTCAGTTGGTGCCAAGATTTATCATGGAATTGTCAGATGAGAACGATGTCTTGAATTATGACAATTCAGTGACGAGGATTGAACGAAATGAAAATTTCAGGGTAAAAGCCTAAACAAAAACTAAGGCTTGGAATAGGTTGTTTTGTTCAACATTTCACAGGGCTTGAGCCCGGTATGCTTTTTGAAGGCAGTAGAAAAATGTGAAATGGATGAATAACCCAGTTGGGCAGAAACTTCGGAAACAGTATAGCCTTTTTCATACAAGAGGTACCTGGCATGCTCCATCCGCTGGTCTTGGTAAAAATCAAAAATGGTGGCTCCGAACATCACCTTGAATCCTTTTTTGAGATAACATTCATTGATGGCCGCTTTCCTGCTCAACTCCCTTATGGTGATGGGATCGCAGATATGCGCAAGCAGGATTTCCCTTGCTTTGATGATCTTCTCCCTTTCGTCTTGATGGGCAAGAAATTTACAGGCAGGAACCTCATCTTCCCTGATGGCACTCATCGACTCCAGCGTATAGAGCAGCAGGATTTGTGTTTGGGCATTGATGAAAATATTTTCAACGGCATCGGCATAGCGATGATTGAGGATAGAAGAAAGCGTATGCCTGATTCTACCAGAAATTGAAATAGGCTTGCTAAACGTATGGTTGAAACGAAAATTAAGGATGGCATCTGCCTCAGGATTGGTCCCTTCTGATTTGATGAGGTTGCTGAGATGAAGGGGCTCAAACCTGAACTGAAGCAGGTCCATTGTGCCGGTTTGTTCAACACACTGGGCATTCCTGTTCAATTTGCATTCCTCACAATTGGCATTGGGTTCTTTGCAAAAGGTCTGGCCATTGACGCAGAACCGAAGCTCGAGGTAGCGGTTTTCCACCACCTCGTCATAATGATAGACCAGGGTTCCATGGTCATCCACCCCGAGGGAACTGCCCTGTGAATGGCGCCTGATGGCATACTGCCAGGAGCCTGGAATCTTCTTTTCTCTTGAAAACAAGACCGGAAGTCCTTCAAAATGGTTCCATTCTGACATCATTCTGAGCGGTATGGTGAGATTCTCTGGCATCGAAGTGCAAAGATAGGCCTTCTGGCCGACCTAGGTCCCAATGCATTGTCAAAAAACGGTAATGAATATGTGGAAATCATCTTAAAAAAGAAAGGCTGTTTTACGGCTGAAAATGAGGTAAGCCCCCTGAATTTCAGTAGATTTGTAGACCGGGGAATCAAAATACAAAACCAGAGGTGGAAGTTTACTATGAGCACGGAAATTGATGAAAATTTAGAACAACCCAACAACAGTTATGGCGCAGACAGCATTCAGGTGCTGGAAGGTTTGGAGGCGGTCAGAAAAAGACCCGCCATGTATATTGGTGATATTGGTGTAAAAGGTCTTCACCACCTTGTTTATGAAGTGGTTGACAACTCGATTGACGAGGCCTTGGCTGGCCATTGCGACAATATCCTCGTCAATATTCATGAGGACAATTCTATTTCCGTAGAGGACAATGGAAGGGGTATTCCAACGGGGATGCACCACAAAGAACAACGCAGTGCCCTTGAAGTGGTCATGACCGTGCTGCATGCTGGCGGTAAATTTGATAAGAATACCTACAAGGTTTCAGGAGGCTTGCATGGCGTGGGTGTCAGTTGCGTAAATGCACTGAGCACTACATTGCAGGTAACAGTGAACCGTGATGGAAAAACCTTTGAGCAAGAGTACGAGCGCGGTGTTCCCAAATATGCCGTAAGGGAAATCGGAAGCAGTACCACTACTGGCACCAAGGTCCATTTCTGGCCAGATACCACGATTTTTACTGCCAACGTATACAACAAGGATATCCTGGAGGGAAGGCTTCGTGAATTGTCTTACCTGAACAAACGCATCCGCATCACCTTGAATGACCTCCGTGAACTGGATGAAGCAGGCAATCATTACCAACAAGTATTCTTCAGCGAGGGTGGAATCATTGAATTTGTTGAGATGCTGGACAGGAACGGAAAGCGCAGCTCTCTGATCCCCAACATCATCTACATGGAAGCGCATGATGCTGACTCCAATGTAGCTGTAGAAGTGGCCATCAACTATAACGACTCTTACAACGAACATATTTTCTCTTACGTCAACAACATCAATACCATTGAAGGCGGTACCCATGTGGCGGGCTTCAGAAGAGCCATTACCAGGGTATTCCAGCAATACGGCAAGAAATTGGGGCTGTTTGAAAAATCCAAAGTGGAAGTGGAAGGTGATGATTTCAGGGAAGGTCTCTCTGCCATCATTTCCGTAAAAGTTCCTGAGCCACAGTTTGAAGGCCAGACAAAAACAAAACTGGGTAATTCTGAGGTAATCGGTATCGTTGACGTAACCGTCTCCCGTACGCTCGAAGCATACCTTGAAGAAAATCCAAGGGATGCCAAAAATATCATCAGCAAGGTTATACTGGCTGCACAGGCCAGGGCAGCCGCAAGAAAAGCCAGGGAACTGGTCCAAAGGAAAACCGTTTTGTCTGGAGGCGGACTTCCCGGAAAACTCTCTGACTGCTCTGAGCGTGACCCAACAAAAAGTGAATTGTTCCTCGTTGAGGGTGACTCAGCAGGTGGAACCGCCAAACAAGGCCGCGACAGGAACTTTCAGGCCATTCTGCCACTGAGGGGAAAGATCCTCAACGTTGAAAAGGCGATGGAACACAGGATCTACGACAATGAGGAAATCAGGAACATGTTTACTGCCCTTGGCGTAAAAATTGGTACCGTAGAAGATCCCAAAGCCCTTGACCTTTCCAAACTCCGTTACCACAAGCTCATCATCATGACCGATGCCGATGTGGATGGTAGCCATATCGCAACCCTTATCCTTACTTTTCTTTTCCGCTACATGAAGGAAATGGTTGAACAAGGTTATGTTTACATTGCACAACCACCCCTTTATTTGGTGAAAAAAGGAAAGGAGCAATTCTACGCATGGAATGAGGAACAAAGAAAGGGGTATGTGGAGCGCCTTGGTGCAGGAAAAGAAGACAGTGTAAACGTACAGCGGTACAAGGGTCTTGGAGAAATGAATGCAAGCCAACTTTGGGATACCACCATGAATCCTGGTTCAAGAACGCTCAAAAGGGTAAGCATTGAAAGTGCAGCAGAGGCCGATAGGGTATTCAGCATGCTCATGGGAGATGAAGTAGGGCCCAGAAGGGAGTTCATTGAATCACACGCCAAATACGCGAAACTCGATATTTAATTTTCTTTACTAACAATTAAAACAATCAACATGTCAAACGAAAACATGCTCACAGCCTACAATGTCAAAACAAAGGAAAAAAATGTTCCCATCCTTGATGCTGTTGTAAGCAAAACTGCAAAAGGTGGCTACATCGCCAAAGGAAATGACGGTAAAGGCAATAAGCTTACAGCCCTTCTTGGTGAAGCAAAAGCACTTGCTGCCATCAAAGCAGGAACAGCAAAGCAGGATTGGTAGTAGTTAACTGCACATATTCTTCAAGACAGGCCTCTGGCCTGTCTTTTTTATTTTGTCTTGTACTGGTTTTTTTGCAGCCAGCCCCTCACCTTTTCCCTGTGGTCTCCCTGTAAGATGATTTCTCCATCCTTGGCAGATCCACCCGTTCCACACTGGTTTTTCAACTGCTTTCCCAAGATGGCCATGTCTTCTTCTGTACCCACAAACCCGGTGATGAGGGTAACCGTCTTCCCGGCACGGTGTTTGGTTTCCAGGGTAATCCTCAACAGCTGTTGTTGCGGGGGCAAGGTTTGAGCCGGCACCTCATCATCCTCCATCTTAAAATCAGGATTGGTGCTGTAGACCATAAAAGATCCATTGTCTTTTTTCTTGCTCATGTTCATGCGTTTAATGGCTTAACCGGAATGGGCTTGCGCAATGATGCTTTTGGCAACTATGCCAGCCCATATCTTGGATGAAGATAAAATGAAATGAAGTAATTTTGCAGGATGGAAAATAAAAAATGTATCCTCGTGATCATGGACGGCTGGGGCCATGGAGCGGTTGAAAAAAGTGATGTCATCCAACATGCCCATGTGCCATTTGTATCCTCCCTATATGCCCAGTACCCAAATTCAACACTGGTTACCTGTGGCGAACCCGTGGGTTTGCCCGATGGTCAAATGGGAAACAGTGAGGTTGGCCACCTGAACCTGGGAGCAGGAAGAATTGTTTACCAAGAGTTGCAACGGATCAATGTGGCCATTCGCACAGGGGAATTTCAAAAGAATCCAACCTTGCTGAATGCCATCCATTACGCAAAAAAGAACAATAAAAAGTTGCACCTGATAGGACTGGTAAGTGATGGTGGCGTTCATTCTCACACTTCCCACCTGAGGGCGATCACAGACCTTTGCAAGGCAGAAGGATTGTCGTCCGTATATATTCATGCATTCACTGATGGAAGGGATACTGACCCCAAGAGTGGTCTTGGTTTTGTTGCTGCCCTCGAAGAGCATCTGAAAGGCTCCGCAGGTAAAATTACCACTGTGGTCGGAAGATACTATGCAATGGACCGAGACAAGCGCTGGGAACGGGTAAAGCTGGCCTATGATGCCATGGTCAATGGAATGGGTACAATGGCCCGTTCTGCAACTGATGCCATCAAAAATGCCTATGCAGAAAACACCACAGATGAGTTCATCAAACCCGTCATCATCACCGGTGAAGACAATCAACCCCTTGCCACCATTGCTGCAGATGACGCAGTGATATCCTTCAATTTCAGGACGGACAGGTGCCGGGAGATTACAGAAGTATTGACGCAAAAAGACTTGCCTGAATTCGGCATGCATAAACTTTCACTGGAGTATACCACCATGACAGAATATGACAGCACCTTTCAACATGTGAATGTCATCTTCAGGAATGATAACCTCACCCATACCCTAGGGGAAGTATTGGCGTTTCATGGCAAGACCCAGATCAGGATAGCCGAAACAGAAAAATATCCGCATGTCACTTTCTTTTTCAACGGTGGCCGGGAACTTCCATTTGAAGGAGAGAGAAGAATCATGGCAGCTTCTCCAAAAGTAGCCACCTATGACCTTCAACCTGAAATGAGTGCGCATGAGTTGACCGAGAAAATTGTTGCTGAGATAAACGCAAAAACAGCAGACTTCATCTGCCTCAACTATGCCAATGCAGACATGGTTGGACATACCGGCGTATGGGAAGCAGCGGTCAAGGCTGTAGAAACAGTAGATGCCTGTGTTAAACAAGTGGTGGAAACAGCACTTGAAAATGATTATACCGTATTTCTGACAGCAGACCATGGCAATGCAGACTTCATGAAAAATGAGGATGGCAGCCCCAACACTGCCCATACGTTGAATCCTGTTCCACTTTTTGTCATAGACAAAGACTGGAAAGGTGAGTTAAGGCCCGGTAAACTCGGCGATATCGCCCCCACCATTCTTCATTTCATGGGGTTGCCCATTCCTGCTGAAATGACAGGAGATGTATTGGTGGACTGATGAAATTCAACAACCCAATACAAAATGGAATGATCAAGTCGGCCATGCTGTTGATTTGTATGGGACTAAATTCCCTTGTGCATGCGCAACAAATGAGGGACAGTAGTTTACAAAAAGAGCTGATCGAAATAGTTGTTTCCGGAAACAAGTTTGCAGAGAAGAAAAAAAACATTGTTCAGAAAATAGACATCATTTCTTCATCGTATATCAAGAAGGCCAATGCACAGAACATGGGCGACCTGTTGATGTCTACTGGCAACGTCTTTGTTCAGAAAAGCCAGCAAGGCGGAAGCAGCCCTGTGATCAGGGGTTTCGAAGCCAGTCGTGTTTTGTTTGTTGTTGATGGGGTGCGCATGAACAACCTGATCTATCGGTCAGGGCATCTGCAAAATATCATCACTGTTGACCAGAACATATTAGAAAGTGTAGAACTTCTTCAGGGTCCTTCTTCAACCCTGTTTGGCAGTGATGCATTGGGTGGTGCCGTTCACATGATCAGCAAACAACCTGTTTTATCCAAAGAGAACGAGAAAACAAAAATCAGTTCCCATTTTTTTAGCCGCTTTTCATCCGCAAACGCAGAAAAAACAGTCCATGCTGATGTAAGTATTGGCTGGAAAAAATTCGGACTGCTGACCAGCATTACCCGCAGCGATTTTGGTGATTCAAAAATAGGAAAGCGTGACAGGAAAGGATTCGAAGGATTTGGCACCAGACCATTCTATATCCAACCCTTCAATGGAATAACAGGAGACACCATTGTGAAAAACAGCAATGACCGCATACAACGTTTTTCCGGTTACACACAAACCGACTTTACACAAAAAATATTGTACAAGCCCAATGCCAACACTTCCCATGGATTGAACATCCAATATTCAAACAGTTCAGATGTACCGAGGTATGATCGCCTTCAAGATACCCGGGCTGGCGTATTAAGGTTTGCCTCCTGGTATTATGGTCCACAAAAAAGATCCCTGTTCGCCTATAATTTTTCAGCGAACAACAGGACAGGCTTTTTCAATGAATACAAAGCAACACTCAGTTATCAATCCATCGAAGAAAGCAGAATAACAAGGGAGTACAAACGATATGACCGCTTTGACAAAAGAATTGAACAAGTGGGCGTTGTCGGCCTCACGATAGATGCCAGAAAAAAATTAAAACAAGACGAAATCACTGCTGGCATTGATCTACAGCTGAATGATCTGCATTCCAAAGCGAGCAGAACGAATTTGTTGACGAATGCCATCGCTCCGCTTGATAGCAGGTATCCCGATGGGAAAAACAGGATGAATAATTTTGCCGTTTACACCCAACACATTCACAAGTTCAAGGGACAAAAATGGATCCTGAATGATGGCCTGCGGATTCAATACATTGCATTGAAGTCGAATATCATCAACAATTCATTTTTCTCTCTGCCTATTACGGATATTGTACAAAAAAACACCGCCATCACCGGAAACATTGGAATGGTCTACATGCCATCGACAAGCACCAGAATCAAATTTGGTTATGCCTCTGGCTTCAGGGCGCCGAACATAGATGACCTTGCTAAAATTTTTGAGTCAAGCACTGTAGCCAGACAAGTGATTATACCCAATGCAAACCTGAAACCTGAATTCACCCATGGTTTTGATGCAGAATTGGTAAAGGCCCTCGGAAAAGCGGTTGAATTTGAGGTTGGCGCCTTTTATACCAATTTCACCAATGCCATCATCAAAGCGCCTTTCAGGTTGAATGGAAAGGATTCTATCAATTACTATGGTGTGCAATCGCAGGTTTTGGCCAGCCAGAATATAAACCAAGCCTATATCCTTGGAGGCAATGTCCGGCTTTCTGTAAAAGCTGGGAAATATTGGAAGTTCAATTCAACCTTTAATTTCACCAAGGGCAGGTTCCGGACTGATGCCACCAAATCCACGCTGGTGTATCAATTGCAATCCAATGGAAACTATGCACTGGTTCAATCCAACGTTGGCTCCAAGCCTCTCGATCATATCCCACCTTCATTTGGAAAAATAAGCATGGGATATGACAACCAGGAACTTTATGCAGAATTGACCATGCTGTTCAACGGCTGGAAAAAACTGGACCAATACAACGCCGATGGCGAAGACAATGCCCAATATGCCACTGCCAAAGGAACACCCGCCTGGCAAACCCTCAACTTGAAAACAGGTCTGCAACTGAACAAACGAATTGGCATTCATGCAGCCGTTGAAAACATCTTTGACCTCAATTACCGGTATTTTGCATCCGGATTTTCAGCACCCGGCAGGAATTGGATCATTAGCCTCAGGCTAAGCCTGTAAATCAATCGATTAGCATTATCAACAAAAGAATCACCCAAAGCAGCAACTCTTGATGTAAAATTGTCTTAATTTCAGAGAACAATTATTGATTCTCATGACAGAAGAGGTGCTGCTTCAAGGTTGTATTGATAATGATGCTTCGGCCCAGCAAGAACTGTATCAACGCTACAGTCCTAAAATGCTTTCCCTATGTTATCGTTATGCTAAAAGTCGTGAAGATGCAGAGGACATGATGCAGGAGGGATTCATCAAGGTATTCAGCCAGATCAGCAAGTTTGAAAAACGCGGATCGCTGGAAGGATGGATACTTCGCATCATGGTTCATACCTGCATCAACCACCTCAAGAAAAACAAGAAATTCAACGACAATGTTGATCTTGCTTATGCTGGAAATATCGTCATCAGAGAGGATTATATTCCAAGCATCATTCAGGCCAAACAAATTGTTGAAACGATACGAACATTGCCCATTGGATACAGAACGGTTTTAAATCTATATGCCATTGAAGGTTACTCCCACAAGGAGATCGGACAATTGCTGGACATAGAGGAGAGCACAAGCCGTTCGCAGTATACCAGGGCAAAAAACATGTTGGAAGAAATCCTTGTGAAGAAGAGAATCATCCAGCAACCCAAGGAAAAGAAAAAATGGTTTTCTCCCGTCAGGATCGTTTGACAGGAATAAACCAGCAGATACCGGTGAACATGAGACAAGAACCAACAGATGAATTGGAAGACCTGCTGAAGGAAAGATCAGATCAATACCTGCTCTATCCCTCTGACCGTGTGTGGAACAATATCCAAAAGGAATTGCATCCCAACAGGACGCTCAGGTATACCTTGCTGGCTTTGTTTCTGTTGCTCGGTACCACCACAGCCATTGTGGTCAACAAGGAGAAGGCTTCTTATGCAAGTTCCCCACTCGGCCAGGTTGCGGCAAAATTTATTGAAAGGGATTTGATCGCAACAATTGCGGATGCATACCCTGAAACAAATGCATACAGCACTTCAAATAACAAATACAATGCTTTTCAAAACAACCAGGTTCAAAAAGACATGAGCATGTTTGCGGAGCTTGCCTCTCCTGAACAAAAAAACCTGACTGTTCAATTGCCCAAAAACCTGGAGATACCAACACTACTACAAAAAACACTGATCAATAACAGTCAGGATAACATTATACCCAAAGACGAAAAGAAGCATTCAATTGGTGCTGCATTTGAAACGGTCATTGAACAAGCCAAAAAAATAAAGAAAAATACAAGCTGGCAGATTTATGCGAGCCCCACCATGGGCTACAGAAGATTGAAGGGTGAA
>JAIPBY010000037.1 GCA_021738605.1 Chitinophagaceae bacterium
GATCTGAATAGGCCGTCATTTCCTGGATGCATCCAGCCCGGGCATCCAGCAAAACACGTTGGAAATGTTTATTCCCCAACTCCAGTGTATCAAACTGCTGGTGAAGGTCTACAAGGATTGTTGCCAGTTGCTGGAGCTGTGCAAGGCTTACCGGCGTATCATTGATAAAGGCCCTTGACTTTCCTGAAGATTGAATTTCTCTCCGAAGAATAATTTCTTCTTCTGCCTCCATATCTGCCTCACTGAAAAATTGCACAATTGAAGCAGTGCGCATGGTTTTGAACACAGCCTCAATGACGGTCTTCTTGTCCTTGTCTCTCAATTGGGCACTGTCTGCCCTTTCGCCAAGCGCCAATCCCAGCGCACCCATCAGGATGCTCTTGCCCGCGCCTGTTTCTCCGGTAATAATCACCAATCCCCTGGAAAATGAAATTTCCAATTGCGCGATGATCGCATAATTCTGGATGAACAGCCTCTCTATCATACACCAAAAATAGATATTTTTAAATGCATTACCTTGCTGACTTAAACGGAAAATCATGTCTTCTTTACTGCTTTTTTCTTTCGTTTTAGGGTATTTTACCCTTTTATTGGGTGTGGCCATGTACACTGCAAGAAATGCCACCAACGAATCCTTCTTCATTGGCAACAGAAATTCTAACTGGATGCTGGTGGCGTTTGGCATGATTGGCACGTCTCTTTCTGGGGTGACCTTTGTTTCAGTACCCGGAACCGTGGGAAACATCTCCCCCACAGGATTCAATGGATTCGCCTATTTCCAGGTAATCATTGGATATGTTTTCGGATACCTTGCCATTGCCTACGTATTGATTCCCTTGTATTACAAACTGAACCTTACTTCCATCTACCATTATCTTGACCAGCGTTTTGGAAAAGAAAGTTATAAAACCGGTGCCTTGTTCTTCATCATCTCAAGAACTTTCGGTGCAACAGCCAGGTTATTCCTTGTGATCAATGTGTTGCAGATTTTCATTCTCGACAAGATGCATGTGCCCTTTGTTTTTACAGCAGCATTGATCTTGCTGATGATCCTGCTCTATACCTGGAAAGGGGGCGTCAAGACCATTGTTTATACGGATACCTTACAGACAAGTTTTATGCTGATAGGACTGATCATCTGCCTTGTCTACATCCTTTCCACCCTTGACCTTTCTCTAGGACAGGCATTGGGTATGATGACAGAAAAAGGCTACACGAAAATTTTTGAAACAGACATCAACAGCAAGGCTTTCTTTTTGAAAAATATCATTGGAGGTGCCGTGATTGCCATTGCCATGACAGGGCTTGACCAGGAGATGATGCAGAAAAACATCAGTGTCCGAACCATGAAAGATTCCCAAAAAAACATTTTCACTTTCACCGCCATCATGGTAGTGGTTAACCTGCTTTTTTTAGTATTGGGCGGCCTGCTCTATCTCTACCTTTCTGACAAGGGTGCCTCCTATGAAGGAAAACAATTCTTGTTTGAAGGGAAAAATGTGATCGGCGATGACCTGTTCCCCACCATTGCACTTTTTCACCTCCCTCCGGCCATTGGCATCATCTTTATCATTGCATTGATCTCTGCCTTGTTCCCCAGCGCTGACGGAGCCCTCACCGCATTGACATCCTCCTTTTGCATTGATATCCTGGGCATCAGGAGAAAAGAAGGTCTTTCCGAAGCGTCCCAGAAAAGAACAAGGATTGTGGTGCACCTGAGCTTTGCTGTCATCTTTCTTTTCTGCATAATGCTCTTCAAATGGATTGACAACAAATCCATCATTGGCATCATCCTGGATCTGGCAGGCTATACCTATGGTCCATTGCTGGGCCTGTTCGCCTTTGGCATCCTGACAAAAAGAAAACTGGGGACTGGATATGGCGTAACTGCCGTTTGCCTGATTGCCCCTGCTGCCTGTTATGCCCTGGGCAAGAATGCCGCTGTTTGGTTCAATGGGTATCAGATTGGATTTGAAATGCTCCTGATCAATGGCATGCTCACTTTTCTCGGATTGATGCTGATTTCCAAGAAGGGCTGATAAAAATTTTCGCTTTTCTTCAACAGTTGTTCCTTGTCGCTAAGGGCCGAAGGGTGTAATTTTGCAGCAATGGATTTCATCCTTCCTTTGGCCAATGAATATGCAGAAGCGAACAGTTCTGCCTCAGACGCACTGTTGCGTGAGATCCATGCGTTTACCCAAAACAACCATGCTGAGCCCCACATGATCAGCGGTCCGCTTCAGGGAAACCTGCTTTCGATGCTCAGCAAGATGATCAAACCAAAGCGGATTTTGGAGATCGGCACCTTTACAGGCTACAGTGCCATTTGTCTGGCAAAGGGGCTTTCTTTGGATGGGGTTTTACATACCATTGAGCTGCGAAAAGAGGATGGTGCGATCGCACAAGCCTACTTCGACAGGTGTGAAAATGCCCATCAAATCAAACTGCATGTGGGCAATGCCATGGAATTGTTGCCGGTGCTGGATGAAGACTGGGACCTTGTTTTCATTGATGCAGACAAGACCGGATACCTCAATTATTATGGCTTGCTGATTGAAAAAGTAAAACCGGGTACTTTTTTTATCGTAGACAATGTGCTTTTCCATGGGGAAGTGCTGAAAGAAAAAATCAGTGGCAAGAGTGCAAAAGCTATAGCTTCATTTAACGCGTTTATTCGTGAAGACGATCGTGTGGAAAAACTAATGTTGACCGTAAGGGATGGATTGAGCATCCTGCTTAAAAAATAAAAAATATGAAAGCCAAAAACAGATTTATTTTACTCCTCGGTTTTTTGTTTTCAATTGCATGCCCTGCCTTTTCGCAGGAAGCCCCCAATGAAAACATCGTCAAATACATAGAACAATATGCAGCACTTGCGGTGAAGGAAATGGAGAGAACAGGGGTTCCTGCATCCATTAAAATTGCACAGGGCATCCATGAAACAAATGCTGGGAAAAGTGACCTCGTCCTTCAATCAAACAATCATTTTGGTATCAAATGCAAGAGCAGCTGGACAGGCGATAAAGTTTATCATAACGATGATGCAGAAGGAGAATGTTTCAGGAAATATGAAGATGCAAAAGCTTCCTACCTTGACCATTCCGATTACCTCAAATCTCAACCGCGCTATGCATTCCTGTTTGAATATGATGCCAATGATTATGCAGCATGGGCCTGGGGACTAAAAAAGGCTGGATATGCCACCAATCCAATTTATGCCCAGACACTGATCAAATACATTGAGGCCTACCAGCTCAATGAGCTGAACAAATTCGTAGAAAATGAGGAAGATGAATACCTGCAAAATTACTTTGCTAAGATCAGGAACAAGCCACTAGAGGCAGTCGCAAACAGTGGAAAACCCATTGAGCCTGAAGAAAAATACAAAAGCGTAATGCCAGCAAAAGAAAAATCAGGCAAGCGCATCAAGGTCAAGAAAACGCATGTGGTAAAAAAAGGCGACTCTCTATATAGCCTATCCAAAAAATATGGCACCACCGTAGATGCACTTAAAAAAATCAACCACCTGAAAAAAGAGGCCTTGCAGGTTGGTCAAAAAATCAAGATCCCAAAAAAATAACATGGAAAAACAGGTATTGGATAAATTGTTTGTGCCTTACTTGAGCAAGGCAGACATCAACACAGCCATTGAAAAAATGGCAGTAAAAATCAATGTTGATTACGAAGGCAGAGACCCACTCTTCATTGCCATCCTGAACGGATCATTCATGTTCGCTTCAGACCTGTTCAAGAAAATAGAAATCCCCGCTGAGATCAGTTTCATCAAACTCGCTTCCTACAAGGGAACCAAGTCCTCAGGATCTGTCGTTACCGCCATCGGTCTTGAGGCTGACGTATTTGAGAGAGATGTCATCATTATTGAAGACATCGTCGATACAGGAAAAACGCTTTCGGAGTTTCTTCCACAGTTGATGCACCAGCAACCCCGCTCGTTGAAAATCTGTGCTTTGCTGCACAAAAAAGAGGCGACAAAATTCCCTATTCAAATTGATTATATGGGATTTGAAATCCCCAATCTATTTGTAGTGGGCTATGGCCTCGACTACAATGGATTTGGCAGAAACATTGATCAGATCATGCAAATTGCAGAATAATCTTTGCGGGAATTATGATCCAAACATTTCCTTGACCTTGGAGAAAAAGCTTTTCTCATTCTTATCAGGTTGGGGCTGAAAGTTTTTGGCTTCCCTCATCTTCTCCACCATTTCTTTTTCTTCAGCGGAAAGCTCCTGGGGTATCCAGACATTGACATGGATCAACTGGTCTCCTTTTTCATATGAATTGATGGAAGGGAAACCCTTTCCTTTCAACCTGAAAATTTTTCCTCCTTGTGTGCCCGGTGGAATCTTGATTTTGGCTCTTCCGTCAATGGTAGGCACTTCAAGGTTGGCGCCAAAAACAGCATCAGGAAAACTGATGTGCATGTCATAAATCACATTGAGGTTGTCCCGCTGCAATTCTGCATGCGGTTCCTCTTCAATCAGTACAATCAAATCACCTGCTGAGCCACCACGCTCACCCGCATTGCCCTTGCCACTCAAGCTCAGCTGCATGCCATCCTGCACACCAGCCGGTATGTCAATATTGATGGTTTCTTCGGTATACACCCTGCCCTCTCCTTTACATGAGGTACATTTGCTGGTGATGGTTGACCCTTCTCCATTACAGGTAGTACAAGTGCCAACTGTTTGCATTTGTCCCAGGAAAGTATTGGTAACCTTTCTGACCTGACCGCTCCCCCCACAGGTTCCACAGGTCTGGACTGCATTTTTATCCTTGGCACCTGAGCCTCCACAACTGGTGCATCCTGTATATTTTTTAACCTTGACAGTCTTGTTGGCACCTTTCGCGATCTCCTCATAGTTCATCTTCAGCTTGATCCGGAGATTGCTGCCCCTGGTTCCCCTGGCCCTGCCACCACCGCCACCACGTTGACGACCACCGCCTCCGCCGAAAAAGCTTCCGAAAATATCGTCTCCGAAAATATCTCCAAAATTGCTGAAGATGTCATCCATGTTCATGCCCTGTCCGCCACCAAAGCCTCCACCACGGCTGTTCATTCCAGCATGGCCATACCGGTCATATTGGGCACGTTTTTCCTGGTCGCTCAAGACCTCATAGGCCTCAGCAGCTTCCTTGAATTTCTCCTCGGCAGCCTTGTCGCCAGGATTCCTGTCAGGATGGAATTGCATGGCCACCTTGCGGTAGGCTTTCTTGATTTCATCCGCTGAAGAGGATTTAGTCACCCCCAGTATTTCGTAATAATCGCGTTTGGACATATCTGCTGTTTAATTGGACAAAGCCATTTATTTTCCTACCACCACTTTTGAATACCTGATGATTTTCTCGTTGAGGGTATAGCCCTTCTCCACTTCATCAACCACTTTACCCACCATTGCTGGATCATTGACCGGAATTTCAGTGATGGCTTCGTGAATATCTGGGTTGAATTCTTCTCCAATGCTTTTCATTTCCTTGACACCCTTGGCCTGCATGGTGTTCCTGAGCTTGGTGAAAACAAGTTGAATCCCCTGCCTGATTTGTTGCAGGTCTTCGCTGGTCTGAAGCTGTTTTTCTGCCCTATCGCAGTCATCCATCACTTCCAGCATCGACTGGATTACATCCCTTCCCGCAGTCTGGATCAGCTCAACCCGCTCCTTTGCGTTCCTGCGCTTGAAATTATCAAACTCAGCATAAAGGCGGATGAATTTCTGCTTCTGTTCTTCAACATCCAGTTTCAGCTGATCAACTTCACTAATGGTCTCCTCCTTGATTTCATTTTCAATGTTTTCAGCAGGAACCTGTTCTTCATTTGGCATCATTTCTTTTTCTTCCATGGTATTTGAATTTGCAATGTATACTGCTCAAATGGCTTGCCATCTTCTGTAGACAAGCCAAATTGTCGCATTTTAAACCTGAGAAATGCAAATTTCTGCCTTTTCCACGAAAGTTTACCTTTGTAGTATGAAGAAAGTGGTTTTAAACAGAAAAATCAGCAACAGGGTAGTGAGCGGACATCCATGGATATTCTCCAATGAGATTGATTTGATGGATGATGCGCTGGAGGCTGGCGATATTGCTGATGTGTATACCTATGACCACAAATTCGTGGGAAGGGGGTATTTCAACCCTGTTTCAAGGATTCCGATCAGGCTCCTCACCAGAAACAAGGCGGAGGAAATCAATGCTGCTTTCTTTCACAGGAGAATCCTGGAAGCATGGGAGTACCGGAAAAAAATTGGCTATACCGAAAACTGTAGGTTGATTTTTGGTGAAGCAGATGGATTGCCACAATTGATCATTGACAAATTCAACGACTATTTTGTATTGCAAACCATTGCATTGGGGATTGACAAATGGAAAAATGAGATCGTTGCAGCATTGGAAAAAATATTTTCCCCAAAAGGCATTTATGAGCGAAATGATGTTGGGGTCAGGGAAATGGAAGGAATGGAGCAGAAAAAAGGATTTCTTTCCAACCCATTTGACACCAAGATTCCTATCGTTGAAAATGGGCTGAAATTCCTGGTGGATGTAGAGAAGGGACAGAAGACTGGATATTTTCTTGACCAAAGGGATAACCGGAGGGCCATTGAACATATTGTCAAAGGGGCTGATGTGTTGGGTGCGTTTTGCTATACGGGAACCTTTGAAATCCATGCAGCCAGCTATGGCGCAAAACATGTGCTGGGCCTGGACATCTCTGAAAATGCTGTGGAACAGGCCAGGGAGAATGCAGCCCTTAACCAGCTTGACAACATCAGTTTTCAAGCCATCAATGCCTTTGATGCATTGAAACAGTGGAGCAAGGAAGACAAGAAATGGGATGTCGTGATGCTCGACCCTCCTTCATTTACCAAAAGCCGTGAGAATGTGCAGAATGCCATTGGGGGATACAAGGAAATCAACCTCAGGGGAATGAAACTATTGAAGCCAGGAGGTTTCTTGGTGACATCTTCTTGCACGAATCTGGTACAACCAGATGTATTTTATCAAACCATTGAAATGGCTGCCAAGGACGCAAAAAGAAACCTGAGACAGGTGGTATTTCAATCACAATCTGCAGATCATCCGATCATCAGGGGATTGGAAAACACCAATTATCTCAAGTTCCTTATTGTACAGGTCCTTTAGGATCAGTTCAGGCCAGAAAGGGTTTCTTTGATGGCATCGAAGTTGGGAAGATCACCTGCGCTTTCAAGGACTTCAGCATATTGCACCACGCCATCCTTGTCAACCACAAAGGCAGCCCTGCGGGATACCCCTTTCATGTCGAGCACAAACTCATCATAGAAAGCACCGTATGCCTGGGATGTTTCCTTGTTAAAATCAGAGAGCAGGGGGAAATTGTACTGTTGCTCATCCTTGAACTTGCCAAGACTGAAAAGTGAGTCTACGGAAATGCCAACAACATCAGCATTGAGTGATGTATAAACATTCAGGTTGTCCCTAACTGAACAGAGTTCAGTGGTGCAAACACCAGTAAAAGCCAGTGGGAAGAAAAGGATTACCAGGTTTTTACCTTTGTAATCTGCGAGACTCACCTTGTTCTTTTCTGTATTGAAAAGACTGAAATCGGGAGCCATTTGTCCTTGTTGAATAGCCATTGTTTCTTGTTGTTTTAATGAATTTAATTTACGCTGCTAATTTACAACAGAGAAACAGTATTTTTTGTTTCCGGGAAAAAAGAATAATGCTGTGCAAAAAACCAGCACCATTGATCAAAACTTGGGGCAGAGAATGATTTCAGCATGTTTGGGTTTGATCGCCAGGTAACCAAGCGATATTTCAAATCCTCCCCTGTTGAGGCTGGCCGGGGCCAGGGTAGAAATATTGATATCATAGCTGATGCCGATGGAAAGTTGGTTGACATCAAACTTCAACACCGGAACAATGGCGTCATTGTACCTGTAGTACATCCCAGCATGAACCGTAGTTGTTGAAGCATACTCATCCCCCATCCGTTTGGAAAAGGTACCACCCGCCATCATCTCCCTAAAGGGTTGTTGATCGGTTATGTCGCCATGGAAAGTGATATAGGTAACATCATCAAGGTTGAGTTTTAACCCTCCGGAAGCCACCCATTTGGGCAAGTGAGCGATATTCCCATAGAATGAATTCATGGGTTTATTGAAATGATGATAGGCCATTCCCCCAAAAACATAATGTTGGCCATTGCTTCCCAGGGTGGTATTGAAGCTCATGCCCACCGACATGTCTGCATAGGAGTAAGCACCGGTGAAGGTCTCACCATCGGGGATGGATCCATTGAAATAAAAACCATCATACTGGCTGTTGGTGGTTACCCTTGACCGATCAAGCCGGCGGTTGACCATCCCACCCATGAACCCAAGGGATAAATAGGAAACCTTGTTGGTGCTGAGTGATTTGTGAAAATTAACCATGGGCAACATGTGTACCGTCTGCAGTTGAACTGTTCCAGCCCTGTCATACAAAACCTGGCCGCCAACTGTCAGAAAATCTTCCCCCTTGCCCACCGGAAACTTATATTCTGCATTGATAGAACCCGTCTGGTAAGGGAAAGCCACACTGTTCCATTGGTTGCGGTAAACTCCTTGAATGCGCACATCACCTTCATACAGCCCTGCCAGTGCAGGGTTGCGCAAGAGGGGTGCTTCATAGAATTGTGAAAAATGAAGGTCCTGACCCTTGACCATATTGCACAACAGCATGAAGGAGAGAAAATGAAAAAGACGGCGATATGAATTAATACTTGGGCTTTTTATCATCTGATCAATGTTACATCTCCTTTCAGTGTGATGATATTGCCATTTTCGCAAACCAGATCAATCATGTATATATAAACATCTGGGGTTACAGATTGTCCTTGGCGCTTTCCGTTCCAGGCAGCATTCTGATCATTCGCAAGGAAGTTTTCTTTGAGATAGATCAACTGTCCCCACCTGCTGAAAATCTTCATCGACCTGATCTTTTCTATGCCCCTTCCACGGGGATAAAAAACCTCATTGATGCCATCCCCATTGGGAGAAAATGTATTGGGAATAAAAAGATTATCACCGGTGCATGTAGCAAATACATTGACAACATCCTTAGACATACAACCTTCTGGCGTGTAAGCAAACAATGTATATGTCGCAGAATAGGATGGTGTTGTGATAGGCGTTTTGCAATCGCTGCAATTCAGGAACAAAGAAGGAACCCATTGTACCCGGCTCACATCTGGAGAATAAACAGGCTTTAGTTGGAGCGGATAGCCGGCCATGATGGTAGTGTCTCTGCCTGCACTGACGGTTGGCAATGCAACCACTGTAACCACTACATCATCCTTGGTAACAAAACAATTGTACGCATCCTTACCCGTAACAGTATAGGTTGTGGTTTGCGTTGGCTTTACTGTTGGGCCTGCGATATCCGTGCGGCTCAAGCTGTTGTCGGGCGTCCAGGAATAAAGCATGGTGCCCCTTGCCTGCAATCGTATGGCATCACCAAAACAAACCAAGGTATCTGCGGGAGCTACCACAGTAGAGGGCTGAATGACCTTGATGTTGACTGAATCGATGGTAGAACATCCAATGGCAGAGGTTCCTTTTACAAAATAAATGGCATCTGAATTGGGGTTAATAAAAGGCTGTTCACAATTGGTGCAACTGAGGGTTGGGCCAGATAACCACTCGTAGGTTCCTGCTCCGCTTGGCTTGAGTTGAATGGGTGTGCCAAGACAAAGGATGGAATCTGTACCGGCATCCAATGAAGGAACCGGATGGACCACCATATTCTGAACAAGGGTATCACTACACCCTTTTTGGTTGGTGGCATGGATGCGCAACGGATAATTTCCTGCCTTGCGGAACAACTGCTTTTCCGGGATTTTAACAGCTGCACTGTTGCCATTGGTAAAATCCCAGAACCAGGACACAATAGGAGAATTATTGGGACGCACCTCAACGCCATTTAATTGAATAAGATCCTCCTCACAGACAGGAGCTTTTGAAATATCAATGGCAATATCAGGTCTTGCCTGTACATCAACATAATCTATACGGGTGAGTGTATCGATACATCCAAGAGATGAGGTAACTGTCATCTTTACATTATAAAGACCAGGCGATCCATAGAAATGATACGGCCTGCTTCCTCTTCCGCTATCCAGGTCACCAAAGTCCCAGGACCAAGTTGTTAGCTGGTCATTGGAGAGGCTGAGGTCTGTGAAATTGACACCGCCTTTATCACAATAAAATAATACATCACCTTTAAAAACTGGAAGAATAGAAACAGCTTTGATGGGCTCCCCTTGTGGCAAAAGCACTGTACATCCATAACCATTTGAGATAAATATATTGGGGGTATACATACCTGTATCCCCGTATCGATAATTGAATCGACCTGATCCATACAAAATATCCTCTGAAACATAGCCATCACCATAATCAATGGTTACAAACTTTGAATTTTTTGAAACTACATCAAAATATGCATCATACGGCTCGCATGCCACCAGGCGATAATCAATAGTACCTGTGGGCCCTTCCACATAAATGGTAATAGGCAATGAACTAACCTCACATCCACCAGGACTTGTTACCTTCAAAGTAGCATTAAAAGTTCCGGGCTTTGAATAAACATGTATTGGGTTTTGAATCAAGGAAATTGATCCATCTCCAAAATTCCACTCAAATCTTTCTGCAAATTTACCTCCAAACATGAACTGTGCTGGAAATGGAGGACAACTCGAAGAATCTTCCAAGACATTGATGTCTGCTGAAGGCATACCAATTTCAATCAACTGAGTTTTCCTTGTTGTTGACTCGCAGCCAAAACCGTCAATCACTGTTAGACCAATATCTTTTAAACCAGTCTGGGAATATGAAACCCTAGGATTGGGAATGAAGGCTGCTTCGCCATCACCAAGATCCCATTTGAAACTGACATAATTTGTTGGAGAAACCACCTGTAGCTGTACGATCTTGTTGAGACAGCTTGCCGTTTGTAGCGGATAAAAATCTACTCCAGATTGAGAAACCCTAACAATCGTTTTTGAAGACACCGAATTACAACCCACACTGTCGACTATTGTTAATTTGACATTATAATTACCAGGTTTTGAGAAAATATGTTGAATAGGTCCAGACAAGATATTTTCAACAGGTGTTCCATCGCCAAAATCCCATAAGCGGGAAATCAGCTTACTGGTGCCATCACCAGCTGATCTATCCTGAAAGGAGACTGGCAGGTTTTCGCAACCAGAGGTTGAGGAAAGACTCAAATAGTTGGCAATGGGGCCTGACACCAAAATATTTTTACTTGGACTGGTGAATACACATCCATTTAAATCAACAACCCTTAACTGCATCGTATACATACCCCGCTTGGCATTTGTGGGATACTTGCAAAGATCTGCAATATTCACTTTTGGATTGGCTATTGAAGTTAATCCTGTAAATCCGCAACCATAATCCCAGTCATATGCTTTGATCATATTGATGTTTTCTGAAACTGATTTCAGGAGCAGAAATGTATCGGAAACACAAACCGGACTCCGCATTGATTCAAAATTGATTCCATTTTCATTTGTTGCATATACAATGGTAGAATCAGTATAAGTGCAACCACCACCTGAAACTTTTAATGTAATGGTATATTGCCCGGACTTGGCATAACGATGATTCAGTGTATCTTTCTTGAGTGTATAGTTTCTGGTATTCCCATCGCCGAACTTCCACTCCCACAAATCTACCTTTCCTGAGGAATTTTCGTTTACAACTTTATCCTTGGTATTTTGACAATCGCCAATCACCGAAAAAAGAGCAACAACACCCCTTACATTGATGTATTTTACTTTTTCTACAGTCTTAGCACAGCCGTTCTGATAAACGGTAAGCTTTACATCCACTCTTTCAATTTTCTTGAAATTTTTAGAGAATTCATTTTGATCAACTGAATCGCCGTTGGAAAACTTCCACTTGAAACCGGTTACATTCGGCCCAAGATATTTGAACTTGAATGCAGTACTTGCACAAGTATCAAATGGTGTAGCGGAAAAGTCAAAGTCTTTCGGAAGTTCCCCCACTTTTACAACCCAATTATAGGACTTATTACACCCTGAAGAACTCACAATATCAACAATAACATCATATTTTCCACTGTCCGTGAGCACAATATTACCCGGGTCTTTGGACAGTGATGAAAATATGGTAATGCCTTTTTTATCTTTGACAGACCATTTCCATGAGACAATCAAAGGATCAATATTGAATTTGATGTTTGGCCTTATTGTCAATGGTGCACAACCACTATCAGGAAGATTTGATTTGAGAATAACAGGAGGCTGAATTGAAATGAGGCTATTCTTGATTTTGGAGAACGAACAACCCTTGTCAGTTATAGCTGTGAGGGAGACGCCAAACACCCCAGCACCTGTGTATTTATGCTTTATGGTATCGCTAAATGGATCAAATTCGGTTTGCGTTGCCCCATCACCGAAACTCCATAATAGCTTAATAATGTTTCCTGTTGATTTGCTGTTGAATTTCACGTCAAGCGGAAAATTACAACTGGACACTTGATCTTCGATAAAGTCTGCAGTTGGAAGAGGATCAATTCTGATATTCTTTTCAAAAAAAGTATTACAAGTTCCAAACTGGGATTCTAGCTTAACAACATATGTTCCTGGTGTATTAAACTGGTAGCTCAGGTCTTTTGTGATGGCTTGTTTAGCCCCATCGATGTACCATGTTTGACTGATCGGATCTGGATTGGATTGGTTGATGAAATTTACAGTAGATTTATCGCAAGCAGAATCTGGAGCGGAAAACATATTGACAATCTGACTGGGCGGAAGCACGTAGTCATAGTTTAATACATCAATGCAACCAGCTTGATTGGTCACCGTTAGTGATATCCTGTAACTGCCCGATTGAAAAAATGTTATGAATGGGGAAAAGTCAGCACTATTGGAAATAACAGCTGAACCTGTTCCTCTAACTTCCCATTTGTAAGCCAGCCCTGTTCCAGAAAAATTAGAGGATTGAACCGTTAATGGAAACTTACATGAATTGGCGGGGGGGATATAAAAATCCGCTATTGCATTATCAATGACTTTAATAAAATCACCAGCTGATTCACTTGAAACTTTGCATCCACGTTCAGTGCCCAACGTTAGGATGACTTTTCGATTTCCAGACAGCGTATAGGTATGAGGTACTGTTGGAGCGATAGTACTGGCTTTATTACCATCTCCAAATTCCCATTGCCAGCTTGCAATCCTGTCTTTATAGATGACTCCTGTGGTTGGATCCTTGATTTCTGGGGTAGCTGTTTTATCAGTTAAATTAACTTTTAACGGACTACAACCTGAATTGACATCTGTGGTAAAAACTACATCGGGAGCAGGGTAAATGATGATTTGCTTGGTAGTTGCGGAAACATCATTGGATGGATTCTTTGTTGTAAGATTAACATAATAAACGCCAGGTGAAGTATAGGTCTTTACGGGGTTTATGGCTTTAGAGGTTGTTCCATCGCCAAAACTCCAATCATTGGTATGGGCCCCGCCTGTTGTTTCATCTGTAAATCTAACCACCAAACCCTCACCAGGTTTTAAGCAAAAGGATTGCATATTTGTTGAAAAAGAAGCTGATAATTGGGCCTCTGTTTGTGCAGTTAAAAAAAACAATAAAACAGAGAGCCAAAGCATTTTTAATTTGCCAAGACCATGATAAAAGCTGTTATTTGTTTTTGTGCTCAATTAAATTACAGTTATAAAATAACCAAAGGATTCAGTTACAAAGTTACACCCGTTTTCTATGTTTTATTTTTTTATGAGCCTCATTGTTGAAACCACCCCATTTTGCTGACTACTCGCTTCTACAAAAGTGGTGCCTGTTTTTGTAATGTTCCATGTATAATTCAATCGCTGCAAGCTTGTGTTTCCAGGAGGAAAACTGGCTTGGATTGTCATCGCAGACTTGTCACTCTTCCAGGTTCCCTTTACTGTGGTGGTTGACTTGATGGCTTCAACAGAGCCATCTTTGAGAAACTGGAATTCATATCCACTGAATTCCGGCTTCACATCAACAGCAGCTACAGTGAAAACATCTACTACCCATCTTCCACTTGTCATGATGGAAACAATCAGGTCTTCAGCAACAGTTTCCTGCACCTGTTGCTTTACCTTCTCACAAGATGCAAATGTTATCAGAATGAATGCAAGGAACAATGTTACGAGTGACTTATTTTGATTTTTCATATCACTTGGTAATTTACGTTAAACTGATAAAACGTTTATCCCACAAGTATATTGCAAGCTGATTTGATTAGAATCAACTGATATTGAATTATTTGAGTACCCTTTGCCATCCCACAAAAGCACCGTTATTTTTAACCGCTTCGTTGTACAAAGGAACCAAATGGCTTTCAATCCAGGGATAATCAGGCTCAACTTT
>JAIPBY010000038.1 GCA_021738605.1 Chitinophagaceae bacterium
GAGGTCAAACACCAATAATTGTACTTGCTCTAATTTTTCTAATAAATGCATAATGAATGATAACAAAGTTAATCTATTCAGGATAATTAGCTTGACTCCCCAAAATGCACTGCTGTATATTTGCAATTAAGCATAATTTCTAAACATGACTACAGCACAGAAGCTGACCCTATTTTACCTTAAATCCAGTGTTAAAATAACCTCTCTCATCTCCCCCCAATGGGGTGCATCCATTGCGTTTAGCATTTTCTGTACCCCTTACCGAAAACCAAGAAATGTTCCCCCTCCCATTTTTCATCAGGCTACTTCCTTTGATATACAGGTTGATGGTCTTACCATCCATGGATACCGTTGGAACCCTAATGCCCTCAAGAAAATCCTGATTTTACATGGTTTTGAATCAAGGGCCTTTAATTTTGACCGCTATATTACCCCATTGCTGAACAAAGGCTATGGTGTGGTGGCGATGGACGGCAAGGCACATGGAAATAGTGAGGGGAAGACCACTACAGCGCCAGAATATGCGGAGATGATCAGGGTATTGGAAGAAAAACTAGGCAAATTTGACGGCTATATATCCCATTCTTTCGGAGGTATTGCCTTATGCCTTTATCAGGAGAACCACAGCAATCCTGCTGCCAAAATGGTGTTGATTGCTCCAGCCACGGAAACCAAGTCTGCTATCGACCTTTTCAGCCATTTTTTTGGTCTAAACACCAAAATAAAGGAATCCATTTATGCATATATCAAGAAAAAATCAGGGAATGACGTATCCCATTACTCTATCAACAGGATTGCCCCCAAGCTCGCCAATCCCATTCTTTGGATACATGACAAGGATGATGACATCACCCCCCTTTCGGATGTGAAACCATTGATGGACCTTTCTCCTGGCAATATTGAATTCATGATTACTGAAGGGCTTGGGCATAGAAAAATATACAAAGACACAGCAGTGATGAAAAGGATAATTGATTTCATTTAAGAACAGATTTGTTAGAATTCATTCGCTTTATCTTATTATTGCATCGTGATGCACATCGGTTCAAGGAGTAAAACCCCGATCAATCGATGCAACAATTGGTGAGAAAACATATCAGAAGAGAAAGTAAAAATGGCAAAAAACCTACTTATAGTTGAGTCCCCGGCTAAAGCAAAAACCATTGAAAAAATTCTTGGTAGTGACTTTGAAGTGAAAAGCTGTTTTGGTCATATCCGCGACCTTGAGAAGAGTGAAATGGGGATTGACATTAAAAAAGGCTTCAAACCCAGGTATATTGTTCCGGAGGAAAAGGAAAAAGTGGTCAAAGAACTGAAGCAAATCGCCAAAAAATCTGGCGAAGTATGGCTCGCAACGGATGAGGACCGCGAAGGTGAGGCCATCAGCTGGCATCTTTGTGAAGTGTTGGGTCTGGATCCTGCCACCACAAAGCGTATTGTTTTCCACGAGATCACCAAACCAGCGATCCGTGCTGCTGTTGAAAAACCAAGAACAGTGAACATGAACCTTGTCAATGCACAACAGGCAAGGCGTATTCTTGACAGGATTGTAGGATTTGAAATTTCCCCTATCCTTTGGCGCAAAATGAGCATGAGGGGGAACCTTAGTGCAGGACGTGTTCAAAGTGTTGCGGTTCGTTTGATTGTTGAGCGTGAAAGGTCTATCAATGGTTTCACAGCCACTGGTAGCTTTAAGGTAGAGGGTTTCTTCAAGGCAAAAGACATCAACGGAAAGCAGGTCATTTTCAAAGCAGAAGGAGCCAAGAAAAATACACAGCAAGATGCTGAGCAGTTTCTCCAAGGTTGTATAGGTGCGGGTTATACCGTAAAAGATGTCCAAAAGAAACCAGCTAAAAAATCACCGGCTGCCCCATTCACCACTTCTACCCTTCAGCAGGAAGCAAGCAGGAAATTAGGATATGGTGTAAGCAAGACCATGCTGATTGCCCAGAAATTGTACGAAGCTGGTCATATCACCTACATGAGAACTGATAGTGTTTCATTGAGTGAAACCGCCAGGGGTGATATTTCAAAACAGATCACTGACAGTTATGGCAAGGAATACCTTCAGGAAAGGAAATTCAAAAATAAAAATGAATCAGCCCAAGAAGCCCATGAAGCAATCAGGCCAACCTATATGGACAAGCCAACAGTTGAAATTGCTGATGGCCAACGCCTGTATGAGCTGATTTGGAAAAGAACCATGGCTTCCCAGATGGCAGATGCTGAACTGGAAAAGACCATTGCTGAAATAACCATTTCTACCCAACAAGAATTGCTCAAGGCAGAAGGTGAAGTGATGAAATTTGAGGGTTTTCTCAAAGTATACAATGAGAGCAGGGATGAGGAAGATGAAAACGAAGAACCATCCACTGAAGGCATGCTCCCTCCTCTGGCCAAAGGTCAACAGCTCGAATTGAATGAAATGTTGGCCACTGAACGCTTCACAAGAGCGCAGCCAAGGTATACAGAAGCCTCTTTGGTAAAGAAAATGGAAGAACTCGGCATCGGCCGACCATCTACCTATGCGCCAACTATTTCAACCATCCTCAAAAGAGGATATGTGGAGAAGAGAGACAAAGAAGGGGTTAAAAGGGATTATCGTGTATTAAAGCTCAGCAACAATGTCATCTCTAAAGCCTTAGAACAAGAGAATACGGGTGCTGAAAAATCAAAATTGTTCCCAACAGACCTTGGCTCTGTGGTAACCGATTTTCTGATCCAGCATTTCGATCAAGTGCTGGATTATGGTTTTACGGCCAAGATTGAAAACGAATTTGACAGCATTGCAGATGGCAATGAAGACTGGGGGAAAATGCTCAAGGATTTCTATGCTCCTTTCAAAAAGGACGTAGACTCTACCATGGAAACGGCAGAACGCATCAGCGGAGAGAGAGAGCTGGGCCATGAAGCCATCACAGGGAAACGTGTTATTGCCCGCATGGGTCGTTATGGCCCGATGGTGCAAATTGGCGAAACCACTGAAGAGGAAAAACCGAGGTTTGCCAAACTGAAGACTGAACAAAGCATAGAAACCATCAACCTCGAACAGGCCATGGAATTGTTCAAACTCCCCAGGGTTCTCGGGGAATTTGAGAATGAGCCCGTGCAGGTCAATATTGGCAGATTTGGCCCATATATTGCACACGACAAAAAGTTTTATTCCCTTTCAAAGGAATATGATCCATACGAAATAACACTTGATGTTGCCATCCCTCTCATATCTGAAAAGAGAAAAGCAAAGGATGAAAGGACCATTAAAATCTTCGAAAAGGAAAAAATCCAGTTGCTGAAAGGACCTTACGGACCCTATATCAAGAAAGGATTGAAAAACTTCCCCATTCCGAAGGAAAAGCAAGAGAATGTTCAGGATCTCAGTATTGAAGAGGTACAGGCAATGATTGAACATGCCATTGCCAACCCTACCCGTGGCAAAAGAAGGGCACCCAAAAAATAATTGAAAAGGATCGGTTGATGATCAACACAACAGGTGAAATAAATGCATTGCTGAATCTTATTGAAGATCCAGACGATGAGGTTTATCATACAATTACAAAACGATTCATCGGATTTGGACAGGAAATTATCCCAATACTGAATGAGTTTCAGGAACTAACTGATGATCCTGTTCAAGTGTCAAAAATCAATTCCATTATTGCTCAGATTTCGATTTCCTGTCTTGAAAATGCGCTAACGGATTGGCTAAATTGTGAAGACCAATCAGTACTTGAAGCCTCTGTGTTTATCGCAGCATACTTAAATCCTGAATACGACAGGGATTGGTTGTTCTTCGAAGTTGAAAAGATCAGAAAAACCATCTGGCTTGAGTTGAATGATTACCTGACACCACTTGAAGAAATCAACATCCTCAATAAAATCATTTTTGGTCATTACAACTACAAGGGAGTTGAACTGGATCATTCATCAACTACCCATTTTGATCCCTCCCATTTGCTCAGGAACAAGGTTTCCAATACTTTCCCCCTGGCATCCCTTTATCTGATCATTGCTGAAATGTTAGGTGTAACGATTTTGCCAGCTGAAATCCCCCAACAAAATCTCCTTTGTTATGTGGAAGAAGGCAGTTCTATCATAACCGTGGAAGGAAGTGATATCCTCTTTTTCCTTGACCCATTGAATGGGCAGGTCTATACCCACCGCGATGTAGAGAATTATGTAAAAAAAATGAACCTGGCTCATCCACCTGTAACGTACACACCCTCCAATCCTAAAAAATTTGTTCAACGATGGCTCAAAGAAATAGCCAAAGCCGAACAAATGAAAGGAGAAATTGAGCGTCACAAAGCGCTTCTGAAGCTCATTTCGGCTATAGATGCCTGATTCTTTTAAAGTATCACAATTGTTTTGGCTAATTTTAGTCAAATCCTTTTGCATGACCATTTCCTGGAATGATTTTGAAAAAATTGACATCCGCTGCGGCACCATCCTTTCCGTAAAGCCTTTTGAAAAAGCATTAAAACCCGCTTTTCAGCTGGAAATTGATTTTGGTACATTGGGTATCAAGCGTTCATCTGCACAAATCACCCATTATTATTCCATTGAATCCCTGTTGGGAAGGCAGGTGATGGCCGTGGTCAATTTTCCACCCAAGCAAATCGCCAATTTTTTCAGTGAATGCCTGGTCTTGGGGGTTTATGACAGCAACGACCAGGTTGTGCTGTTGGAGGCTGGTATGAAAGTAGAAAATGGAGCGAAAATTGGTTAGCAGGATTTTTATCATAAAATCATCAAATTCAATATGTTTCAAAGGAATTTCAACTTATTTTCGTTAATATGAAAAAGTTCAGCGCTGCCCTTGCCCTTTTGTTGGCATTATTTGCCTGTGAAGAGAAAAAAGATGCTAAAAAGCCACAAGATGCGTCCAAAAATGGCCCTGTTTCTGTTGAGGCTATGATCATCAAGGCTACAACTGTTTCCGAGTCTATCGAAGTGGCCGGTAATATCCTTCCTTTCGAACTTACCGAGATTCGTCCTGAGATTTCCGGAAGGGTTATCCAGCTCAATTTCAAAGAAGGTTCCACTGTTGCAAAAGATGTTTTGCTTGTCAAATTATTTGACGGAGACCTTCAGGCACAACTCAAAAAATTGAAGGTTCAGTTACAAATCGCAGAAAAAACAGAAGAACGCCAAAGGGAACTCCTGAAAATAAGTGGTATCAGTCAGCAGGATTATGACCTTAGCCTTTTACAGGTTAACAACATCAAAGCCGATATTGAATTGACCATGGTAAATATTGGGAAAACTGAAATCCATGCGCCTTATGCAGGAAGGATGGGACTCAGGAACATCAGCCTTGGCGCTTATATTACTCCAGCCAATATCCTGACAACCCTCAGTCAGGTGAACATGAAAAAAATCAGCTTCAGCATCCCTGAGAAATACAGCAATGATATCAGGCCAGGCATGTCTGTTGCTTTTGGTATCGAAGGAAAAGAGGGTACCTACAACGCCACCATCCTGGCTTCAGAAACAGTGATCGAATCTGAAACCAGGAACCTCAAAATACTCGCAACCATCAATGATGGAAACAATAACCTCGTGCCCGGTTCCTTTGCAAAAGTTGGTCTTACCCTGGGTTCAAATGATGCTGCTGTGATGGTACCATCACAGTGCATCGTACCAAGTGCCCGCACCAAACAACTGCTGCTCTACCGGAACGGCAAACCTGAATTTGTAAGCGTGACCACTGGGTTGAGGAATGCAGAGAATGTTCAAATAACCAGCGGGATAAAGCCGGGCGATACGGTCATCACAACAGGTCTTCTCTTTATCAGAAAAGATTCAAAGGTGAAACTCAGCAAAGTAAATTAGTAACAACCCAATACTGGCCCAATGAATCTTTCTGAATTAAGCATAAAAAGACCGGTCTTTGCAGTTGTATGCAGTATCGTTATCATCATTTTTGGTGCCATTGGCTATAGTTTTTTGGGTGTCAGGGAATACCCTGCTATTGACCCTCCGGTGGTCAATGTAAGGACCAGCTATACAGGAGCCAATGCAGAAATCATCGAACAACAGGTTACTGAACCCATTGAAAAAGCCGTGAATGGTGTTGAGGGCGTGAAAAACATCACCTCTTCCAGTTCACAGGGTAGCAGCAGCATTACGGTAGAATTTGAATTGGGTGTTGACCTCGAAAAGGCTGCCAATGATGTAAGGGAAAAGGTTTCTCAGGTAGCAGGAAGGCTTCCACAAGACATTGACGCACCGCCTACGGTGGCCAAACAAGACTCCGATTCTGATCCGATTGTTTTCATACAGATGCAGAGCAACAAAAGGACCCTGCTCGACCTATCTGACCTGGCAGAAAATATTGTGCAGGAAAGGTTGCAGACCATTCCGGGTGTAAGTGGCGTAAGTGTATTTGGACAACGCCCCGCCATGAGGATTTGGTTTGACCCCGTCAGGCTCTCTGCATATAAACTTACCATCCAGGATGTAAAGTCAGCCCTCGACCGCGAAAACATAGAATTGCCTGGTGGAAAGGTTCGTGGAAACACCACCGAGATGACCGTTAAGGCCTATGGAAAGCTTACTTCAGAAGAGGATTTCAATGACCTGATCATCAAACAAACAGAGGGCAAGAGCATCCGGTTGAAAGACGTTGGATATGCCATCATTGGGCCTGAAAATGAGGAATCGGCTACAAGGAAAAACAATATTCGTTCGGTGAACCTTGGTGTGGTTGCCCAGCCCGGATCCAACCAGGTTGCCATTGCCGATGAATTGTACAAACGGATTGATGTCATCAAAAAAGATTTGCCTCCAGACATTATCCTTGAAGTAGGTTACGATAAAACACAGTTTGTCAGGAAGGCCATCACAGAAGTGAAAGAAACCCTGATCATTGCCATTTTGCTGGTGGTCATCATCATCTTTTTGTTCTTCAGGGAATGGTCCATTGCCTTCCGGCCTTTGATCGATATTCCTGTAGCCCTTGTTGGCGCGTTCTTCATCATGTATATTTTTGGATTTTCCATCAATGTATTGACACTCCTCTCATTGGTGCTTGCGACAGGATTGGTGGTGGATGATGGAATTGTGGTTACGGAAAATATTTACAAGAAGATAGAACAAGGAATGGACAAGTGGAAGGCGGCGAGAGAAGGCTCGAAAGAGATTTTCTTTGCTGTCGTCTCAACCTCCATCACGCTGGCCATCGTATTTCTTCCCATCATCTTCTTGCAAGGATTTGTAGGCCGGCTGTTCAGGGAATTCGGAATTGTTGTAGCCGGTGCGGTGTTGATTTCAGCTTTTGTATCGCTATCACTCACACCGGTATTGAACATCTACCTGACCAAGAAAAATGTACACAAGCACTCATGGTTCTATACCAAATCTGAACCTTTTTTCAGGGGCATGGAATCAGGATACCAACGCTGGCTGGCAGCCTTCATGCGCAAAAGATGGATTGCCTTCATCATTGTATTGGCCTGCGTAGGCGCCATATATTTTGTTGGAACAAAACTTCCATCTGAACTGGCTCCCTTGGAAGATAGGAACAGGCTGAGAACCAGTATCCTTGCACCTGAAGGAACAGACTTTGATTACATGGACCAGGCGGTTTACGACATTACTGAAAAGATCATGGATTCAGTACCTGAGCGCTATGTGGTATTGTCTTTTGCACCTAATTTCTCAGGTTCTGGTGGAGCCAATGCAGCTTCCATCAGCATGGGACTTGTGGATGCCAGCGAGAGGAAGCGCAGCCAGAATGAGATTGCACAGAGCATGAACAAAATGTTCAAAGATTATACAGATGTGAGGGTACTCGTTTTGCAAGAGCAGACCATTTCTGTTGGACAGGCCAGCAGGGGGCAGTTGCCGGTGCAGTTCGTTTTGCAGAACCTCAATTTTGACAAGCTCAAAGAAAAGGTTCCCATGTTCATGGATGAGGTTGTGAAGAGCCCTGTTTTCCAGGGCAATGATGTCAACCTCAAATTCAACAAACCTGAATTGCAGGTAACCATTGACAGGCTCAAAGCCGGAGAATTGGGCATTTCCATCCTTGATATTTCCAATACCCTTCAACTTGCGCTCAGCGGAAGAAGATTTGGCTACTTTATCCGGAACGGCAAACAATATGAAGTAATCGGACAGGTAGACAGAAAAGACAGGGATGCCCCGCTTGACCTCAAGTCTTTTTACCTGCGCAGCAAAACAGGACAGCTGATCCAATTGGACAACCTTGTGACTATTTCTGAAACGGCCACTCCCCCAACCATTTACCATTACAACAGGTTAAAGAGTGCCATTGTTTCTGCAGGCCTGGCCAATGGTAAAACACTTGGAGACGGTATAAAAGAGATGGAGCGTATTTCAAAAAAAGTGTTGGATGAATCATTTACCACAAGCCTCAGTGGATCTTCAAGGGATTTTGCTGAGAGTTCCTCCAATACACAAAATGCCTTCTTGCTGGCCCTCGTCTTGATCTTCCTGGTTTTGGCGGCACAATTTGAAAGCTTTGTTGATCCGTTGATCATCATGATTACCGTTCCTCTGGCCCTTGCCGGTGCAGTGATCAGTTTATCTGTTTTTGGACAGTCGCTCAATATCTTCTCCCAGATTGGTATCATCATGCTGATTGGTCTGGTTACTAAAAACGGTATCCTCATCGTTGAGTTCGCCAACCAGCAAAGGGAAAAAGGAATGAACAAGATTGATGCTGTGTTGGACGCATCTGTAGCACGTTTGAGGCCAATCCTGATGACAACCCTTGCCACAGCCCTTGGCGCATTGCCCATTGCCATGGCGCTGGGATCTGCAGGAAAAAGCCGGATCCCGTTGGGTATTGTCATTATCGGTGGCCTGATGTTTGCATTGGTACTCACCTTGTTTGTAGTGCCTGCGCTGTACAGTTATATTTCAAGGAAAAAAAGAGCTACCCATGAGAATTAAAGCAGTGTTGTTGAGTCTTCTGTTTGCCAATGCGGTGTTATCGCAAGACAGCAGTTTTACTGCAAAGGAAGCCATTGACATGGCGTTGAAACAAAACCTCGATATCCAGATTGCTTCAACTGATCTTGATATTGCAAAGGCCAATAACAACTGGGGAAATGCTGGCGGTCTTCCAACTGTTACAAGTAATATTTTCAATACTGAAGGTACTTCCAATATCAACCAGAAATTGGCCAATGGTAATAGCATTGTAAGAAACAATGTATCCAACAGCAACATCAATGCCAATCTTGCCATTAGCTGGAGAATTTACAATGGCATGCGGGTAAGGTCTACCTTAGAAAGATTTGATGCCATGGAGAAAATGGGTACCATTGCAGTAACACAACAAATTGATCAGGTCATCTTTGATGTACTGAATATTTATTACAACCTGATCCGGTTGAACAAACAGGTGATCGCCACCAAAGCCATCATCGATTTATCAAAAGAGAGATTAAAAATTGCTGAAACAAGGTTCAATGTAGGAAACGGTGCCAAAACAGACATGCTGCAGGCAAAAATTGACCTGAATGCACAGGAAGTGAATCTACAGAACATCTACAAACAGGTGGCCAATACCAAGGCTTCCATGAATGCCTTGCTCAAGAAAGATGCTGGTGCTGCGTTCAACCCAAAAGAGGAGCAGTTCAGCATCCCCTCTATTGAATACAACGCCCTTGTTTCAAAAATTGACCAGCAAAACCCACAATTGCTCTTGGCTCAACAGGAAAAACTCAACCTGATGATTGAAAAAAAGATCATCAATTCACAAAGGATGCCTTCAGTAAACCTGAATTCAAACACTGTTTTGAACAGGTCAAAATCAACAGCGGGGTTCTTTCTTACCAACCAAACCTTTGGGCCGAATATCGGATTAGGAATCGGTATTCCGATATTCAATGGCAATATCAACAAAACCCAACTGAAAGTCAACAGCATTCAACAGAAAAGGCAGGAGCTGCAAACTGAGCAGCTGCGTGCATTGTTGCAGCGTGATTTGCTGATTGCATTTCAGGAATACCAAAATGCTGTTTCCGTATCCATGGTTGAAGAGAGCAATGTAAAACTGGCTGAAGAGAATAATTTCATTTCTACAGAACGCTTCAAAAAACTTCAAAGCAATTCAATTGAATTGAGGCAGGCACAACTGAGCCTGATTGAAGCACAGGATCGTTATATAAATGCCCAATACAGGGCTCAAATTGCTGCAACAGCAATACGCTTCATCACAGGAGAGATAAGCAAGCAATAGGTCTTATTTGCCCAGATGATAATGCTTGAATGCCATGGGCAAGAGGTCTGAGGGAGTTTCAAATTCAAATACCTCCCCTGCTGATCCGGTAAGTAGCAACCGCATAGGTGCATTGAACCTTGATTCAAATTCAACCAAGGCCTGTCTGCACATACCACAGGGTGCTATGGGTTCTGAAGTATCCACTGCATCACTCTGGTAAGTAATGGCCATGGTTTCAATGGGAAGACCTGGAGAAATCGAAGACACTGCAGCAAGCAGGACCCTCTCTGCACAGATACCAATGGGATAAGAAGCATTCTCCTGGTTGGTACCCATCACCAGCTTATCATCCGGCATGCGGGCAACAGCACCAACCCTGAAGCCTGAGTAAGGTGCATAGGCTGTAGCAGCCACTTCCCTCGCCCGTTGCACAAGGTCATTGTCTGCATCACTCAATGCTGATGCATTGGCGTGTACTTTGAAACTGATGTTGATATTTCTGGTGTCCATAGGATTGGTATAGGTGTTTATTTGATGGATTTGAAAATCCTATTCCATCTTGGGCCATTCTGCCAGCTGAACCAGATCATGGAAGCCTTGCCCACAATATGGTCTTCTGGTACAAAACCCCAGAACCTTGAATCCTGTGAGTTGTGTCTGTTATCTCCCATCATCCAGTAGTAATTCATTTTGAATGTGTAGGAAGTGGTCGGTTTTCCATTGATCAATACCTTTCCATCACGCTCTTCCCATGTATTGTTCTCATAAACAGCAATCACCCTTTTGTAGAGCGCGATATTCCTTTTGTTCAGCTCAACTGATTTTCCTTTTTGGGGAACCCACAATGGGCCAAAATTATCTTCGCTCCATTTAAATTGTGCTGTATCGTAAGGGAAAGTGTTGCCAAAACCACTGGAATTCAGGTCTGGGATGATGGAGTCTTTTACCACAAATGGAAAAGATTCAACCTGTTTCAATTGGGCGGGTGTGAGTGTTAAGCGGTAAGTATTGGGTTTGTCCTGCATTTGCAAGAGATCACGCTGCTCCGGATCTTGTGGGTCAATGTTCAATTCATTTTTGATGAACTCATCAGAGAAAAATCCATTGCCATTCAGGGTAACATAGTAAGGCATTTCAGAAGCAGGTGGTATGGGGTTTACAGTATTGGATACATACAAGGTGCCATTTTGAATGAACAAGGTATCGCCTGCAATGGCTACACAACGTTTGATGAAATTTTCCCTTTTGTCAACTGGTCTTGAAATGATGTCATCGCGTTCAGCAAACAACATATCCCTTGTACCACCCCTTGATTCGTAGGCGCGGAGGTAGTCGTAATAATTGATTTCTGACTGGAATTCACGGATGACCGTATCCCCTACAGGATAATTGAACACAACCACATCATTCCTTTCAATGGGCTTTGCAAAAAAACGGTTGTAAGGAAGACTGATCCATTCAAGGTATGATTTTGACGTACCAATTGGAAGGGTATGGTGAACAAAAGGAAAGGCGATGGGTGTATTGGGGATTCTTGGACCGTAGCTGGTTTTGCTAACAAATAGAAAGTCATTGACAAGCAAGGTCTTTTCCATTGAGCCAGTGGGGATGACATAGGCTTCAAAAACAAAGGTTCGGATGATGGTTGCAGCAACAATGGCAAAAACGGCAGCATCAATCCATTCCCTTGTAGCTGATTTTTGATAATTCTTTACTACTGGGGTTCCTGCATACCGCTCATTCTTGGAGAATCCCAGGTAAGGGAAATAAACAAAGGGAATGAAAACTGTTGCAGCATGGTGCAGCACTGAAAACCGGCCGAAATGCTCAACAAATTTGATGCAAAGCCAGATGGTAACAAATTGTCCTGCAATGGGAATGAGTTGAAAGAAAAACCACTGGGTTTTCAACTCCATTTTTTTCACCATCAGCCATATATTGTAAAAAGGGACCAACGCTTTCCAGCCATCGATTCCGGCTTTTTTAAACATTCCATAAAGTCCTGCATGAAATCCTGCTGTTGCAACGATAAAAATCAACCAACCTATACCCATTGTATTATGCTTTTCGTGCTCAAATGTAGCATAAATCAAGGATTTAAAAACGATGGAATGGTAACTGTTTGTATTTTAACATGGATGGCTGAATGAAAGGATAAATGTTTTTTCAGGCCATCTTTAAAACAGATTACATAGAAGAAATGGCAGAAATCTTGCGGGATGATTTTATCATCACATCTTTGACTGTTGCATCCATATCGAGAAGAGAAATATCAACACTATCGCAAGCTGCACTGACAGATTCAGTACAAAACCTCATGGCTGTCCAAACATGATCAATTACTACCTCATCAATTTTAGTAAAGCCAGTAGCATGAAGGCATTCCCAATTGCAATCCCGGTTGAGATCACTGACAATTTTAGAAGTTGGTTTGGGATATGCGATCCACAGTTTTCCTTTTGAACGCAAGGCAGGAATAACATCTTTGAGGATCAGGGAGAGTTGGTTGTAGTTCAATGCAAAAACCAAAGCAAAATCAATCTTTCTACTTTTCAGGAGTGGAGTTACGTTTTTAGCAAACGATAGTTTGGTAAAAAACTTTTCCAATGTGGAAGGAATTCCTTGAACAAGAACGTTCTTTTCCTCACAAAGCTGAAGCCTGTCAAAAATGTTGATGAGCATTTGTTGGAAGTTTTGGTTTGGGTTGACAAAATTAACATTTTTTCCACATATTTAAAGATTCTTTAATAAGATTTTAAATGCTATGCAGAAAGTAGAGGAAATATTAAAAGTCCTGGCTGTTTCGCCTTGCCTTTCTCTTATCGCGATTTTTGAAAATAGGCACTTTGCTTTCGCTGCCTGAAAGGAGTCTGCTGATGTTTTTCTGGTGTGTAAGGATAACAAGCAGGGCAACGGCAATGGCAAAAATCCTGTAGGCGATATTGTCTACATTGAAAATGATCAAGATAAAAACCGGGAAAGCCATGCCAGCCAATATAGAACTCAGGGACACAAAACGGGTTAGGTAAAGGACGGCCAGGAATATGGCCACACAGCTCAGGGCTGTTAGGGGTGAAATGGCAATGATCAGTCCAAAAAGGGTGGCAACACCTTTGCCTCCCCTGAAATCTGCCCATATGGGAAAAATATGACCAATGACTGCTGCAAGACCCAAACCAATCTGAAAATTGGTCCTTTCAAATTCATTGGTAATATAATAAGGCAAAAGCAATGCAAGCTTAACGGCAACCAATCCTTTGAGCATGTCAAGGATCATGACAATACTACCCCATTTTGAACCGAGAACCCTAAAAGTGTTGGTTGCACCGGCATTACCGCTGCCATAATCCCTGATATCAATATTGAATTGGGTTTTGCTGATGATGACCGAAGTTGGGATAGACCCAATCATGTATGCCAATATGATCAATAAAATTTCGTTCATTAAATGTTTTTTGGCTTTGAGGGAAATACAAATTTAATGAAAAATTAATAAACGGCCCTTCCCTAGGTGTTAAAACTACTTTTTAAAAGTCAAAGCAATCCATCCATTGTCTGTGTAAAGGTTGATCGGTTTGCCAAACAAAGGCGTAAATACCGCTTCAATATCCACCTGGTCATCCGCCAATAAACCACTGATCAGCAGAAATCCATCAGTCCTCAGCAGTTGTGCCATGGATGCAGCATGTGCCAGCAGCACATGTTTGTTGATGTTGGCCAGGAGCATGTCACATGTGTGCACTTCATCCAGGTTCTCTGCAAGCGCAACAATGATATTGCTGGCAGCATTCAACTGAATGTTTTCATTCACATTGGAAATACTCCAATGATCGTTGTCAATGGCTTCAACTGAAGTGGCACCCAGTCTTTCTGCAAGAATGGCCAGAATCCCAGTGCCGGTTCCAAAATCAAGGACATCTTTTCCCATGAAATCCAGCTCAAGCATGCCCAGCATCATCATTCGGGTGGTGGCGTGATGGCCTGTGCCAAAACTCATTTTGGGAGTGATGAGGATTTCATGTTCAAACCCTTCCAATGGAGGATGAAAATGAGCCCTGACATGAATTTTGCCAGGAAGGATGACAGGATCAAAATTGGATTCCCAACTGGAATTCCAGTTCTCTTCTT
>JAIPBY010000039.1 GCA_021738605.1 Chitinophagaceae bacterium
CAATATTTATCAATGCTTTGAAAACAGCGATTGCGGAATACCAACAATAAAGCCATCATGAAACAATTCATCTCAGCACATGACGTCCAAAACATTCCGGCACTGATCAGGAAAGCCCTTGATTACAAGGCCAATCCATGGAAGGACGAAACGCTGGGCAAGCGCAAAAGAATTGGATGTCTTTTTCTGAACCCAAGCATGCGCACAAGGTTGAGCACACAGGTTGCCGCACAACAACTGGGCATGGAAACGGTGATCTTCAATGTTGGCAATGACGGCTGGTCGCTGGAATTTGAAGAGGGTGCCATCATGAATGGCGAAACGGTAGAGCATGTGAAAGACGCAGCACCCATCATGGGCAATTATTTTGATATCCTTGCCATCAGGACCTTTCCCGGGCTCAAGGACCGCGAAGCGGATTACGGAGAACACATCATCAAACAATTCATCCAATACGCAGGAATCCCTGTCCTGAGCCTCGAGAGTGCTACCCTGCACCCGTTGCAAAGCCTGACAGACCTGGTCACCATCACTGAATCCTGGAATGCGACAAACCATGCATTGGCAGAAACCAAGGTTCAGCTGCCAAAACCCAAAGTAGTGCTCACCTGGGCACCGCATGTAAAAGCGCTTCCGCAGTGCGTTGCCAACAGTTTCGCGCAGTGGGTGAATGCCTGGGGGGAAGCGGATTTTGTGATTACCCATCCCAAAGGATATGAGCTGGCTGAGGAATTTACCCAAGGGGCAACCATCGAATACGACCAGGAGAAAGCATTGAAAGATGCTGACTTTGTGTACGTGAAAAACTGGAGTGCTTACTCACCATACGGAAGCCTGCCACCCTTCGGGGGAGATTGGATGTTAACAAATGAAAAAATCGGGCAAACATGCCATGCAAAAGTGATGCATTGTCTGCCTGTAAGAAGAAACATAGAACTGTCTGACGAAATACTGGATGGACCAAACAGCATCATCACACAGGAAGCTTCCAACCGGGTATGGGCCGCTCAGGCAGTGATATCATCACTACTTCAATGAACGAAAACAAATTATATATCATCAAAGTCGGCGGTAACATCATAGACGATGCTACCAAGCTCAGTACTTTTCTTTCCTCCTTCTCAACACTGAAAGGCAAAAAAATACTTGTGCATGGCGGAGGCAAACTGGCAACTAAACTGGCGGCAGACCTTTCTATACCCCAGCAAATGGTTGATGGCAGAAGGATCACCGATGCTGAAACGCTGAAAGTGGTCACGATGGTGTATGCCGGGCTGATCAACAAACAGGTTGTTGCATCGCTCAATGCCATGAATGCCCCATCAATCGGGCTCTCTGGTGCTGATGGCAACTGCATCACTGCACACAAGCGGGTGCATCCAACGATTGATTTTGGATTTGTGGGAGATGTGGACAGCGTGAACACCAAGCTGATCCTTTCGCTCCTGGACATGGACCTCAACATCATCATTGCCCCCATCACACAAGACAAAACCGGTCAACTGCTGAACACCAATGCCGATACCATCGCACAAGAAATCGCCAAGGCAATGGCCCTGCATCTTCCCGTCACACTGGTCTATTCATTTGAAAAGAAAGGTGTACTGCAGGATGTCAACGATGAGAACAGTGCCATTCCTTTGATCAACAGTGCCTTGTTTGACCAGTTGAAAAAAGACAAGGCCATCTTTGCCGGGATGATCCCCAAACTCGACAATGCCTTTGCTGCCCTGCAAGCTGGCGTAGAGAAGGTGATCATTGGAGATGCCACCGAACTCAGTGCATTGATAGAAGGAAAAACAGGTACGGCCATCTGCTGATAAAAAAATAGCAACATGTCAACCACACAAAACATCACCAACAGCGCAATCGATCTTCTCAAAAAAATGATTGCCATCCCCTCCCTGAGCAGGGAGGAAAAAGAGGTGGCAGACCTGATCGAACAATATCTCCAGGAAAATGGCGTAACCACAGGCAGGCTGATCAACAATGTTTATGCCTTGAATAAATACTTTGACCCTGCCAAAAAAAGCATCCTGCTGAACTCTCACCATGATACGGTAAAGCCTGCAAAAGGGTATACCACTGATCCTTTCACTCCAACAGAAATAGAAGGACGCCTGATTGGCCTGGGCAGCAATGATGCCGGAGGCCCATTGGTTTCCTTGATTGCAACATTCATTCATTTTTTCAATAGAGAAAACCTGCCTTTCAACATCATCCTGGCAGCAACTGCTGAAGAAGAAATTTCTGGTACCAACGGCATTGAACTCCTGTTGAAAGATGGGATCTTTCTGGATACACTTCAAGGCAGTGACTTCATGGGAGGACTGGTGGGAGAACCCACCAAGATGCAGATGGCAGTGGCTGAACGCGGCCTGCTTGTCATGGATGCAACCGTTCATGGAAAGGCTGGTCATGCAGCCAGGGAAGAGGGCATCAATGCCATCTACCTTGCCATGCAGGATATTCAAGCCATTGCAAAAATGGATTTTGAAAAAACATCTGAACTGCTTGGCAAAACAACTGCAAAAGTAACGGTCATTGAAACTGATAACAAAGCGCACAATGTCGTACCATCCTCCTGCAGGTTTGTATTGGATGTAAGGGTAAATGAAAAATATGATTTTGACGAGGTGATTGATTGCTTGAAAGCAACCCTAAAAGCCGAATTGGTTCCCAGAAGTTTGAGGATGAAGTCCAGCATAATTGCCATGGACCATCCCATTGTAAAGGCAGGCAAAAAGCTTGGTTTATCCCACTATGGGTCGCCTACCACCAGTGACAAGGCATTGATGCCATTTCCTGCGCTTAAAATAGGCCCTGGCGATTCAGCAAGAAGTCATACAGCGGATGAGTATATTTACATTTCAGAGATTGAAAATGGCATAAGCATGTATGTTCAATTGATTGAAGCAACCATTTCCTTTTACTGATCATTTCCCCAATACATTACCATGAAACTTTGGAGCAAAGACAAAACATCAACAGCTGCACAAATAGAAACCTTTACAGTTGGGAGAGACCGCGATTTTGATGTTCAAATGGCGGGCTTTGATGTGGAGGGTTCTATCGCACATGTGACCATGCTGGGTGAACAGGGGCTGATGAGCAAGGAGCAGGCTGACCTGGCTGTAACTGAACTAAAAAATATCCTGACAACGATTGAAGCCGGTCAATTCTCCATTGATGCCGGTGCAGAGGATATCCATTCACAAATTGAGTTCATGCTCACTGAACGCATCGGTGATGTCGGAAAAATGATCCACACCGGCAGAAGCAGAAATGACCAAGTGGCGGTAGACATCAAGCTCTTCCTGCGATCAGCCATCATCGATGTCAAAGATGACATGCAATCGCTTTTTGACCTGCTCATCCAAAAAAGCAATCAACACAAGGATACGTTGATCCCCGGCTATACCCATCTTCAAATAGCCATGCCATCATCCATTGGGCTATGGCTGGGTGCCTATGCAGAAAGCCTTGTTGATGACATGGAATTTGTTGCTGCCGCCTTTAAAGTGGTCAACAAAAATCCGCTGGGCAGTGGCGCTGGGTATGGATCTTCGTTCCCATTGAACAGGAGCCGCACCACTGCTTTGCTGCATTTCAATGCCCTCAACTACAATGCGGTGTACGCGCAAATGAGCAGGGGTAAAACGGAGAAGCTGACCGCCATGGCGCTGTCATCTGTTGCAGCTACACTGAGCCGTTTGGCGATGGACTGTTGTTTGTTCATGAGCCAGAATTTTGGCTTCATCCATTTTCCTGATGAGCTGACCACCGGCAGCAGCATCATGCCCCACAAAAAAAACCCGGATGTATTTGAATTGATCCGTGGCAAATGCAACAGGATTCAGGCGGTTCCCAATGAGCTCACCTTGCTGATCAACAATCTTCCTTCAGGATATCACCGCGACATGCAGCTGACCAAGGAAATCCTGTTTCCTGCCATGGATGAACTGCGCGCGTGCATAGAGATGATGAAACTGATGTTGAATGCCCTTGGCGTAAGAGAGAATATTCTCACGGAAGAAAAATACAAATACCTGTTCAGCGTTGAAAAAGTCAATGAATTGGTCAACCAGGGTATTCCCTTCCGCGATGCCTATGCACAGGTTGGAAACATGATTGATCAGGGAACTTTCCATTTCGATGCTACACAAAAACTAAACCATACCCACGAAGGAAGCATTGGCAATTTGTGTACAGCAGAGATCATTGCACAAATGCAATCTGTCGCTGCTGTAATCAAAATCGGATAAGCAAGGATGCTATTGTTTCCCTTTCCAGCGAAGGGTCCTGATCAGGTGTTTGATATCCTCTTCCAGAAAATCACTGACCACGGAGATGGAGTCTGCATTGGGTGAAGCGTCAAAATACAGTGCCCCGCGCAGAAAATGCCTTGCGGTATCAGCAACATAGAACTGCTTTGATGTTGCCGCCTCTCCTGCCACATAAAAATAAACGCCAGTGGAACCATTTTCTGTAGCAAAAGCAGAGTCAATGATTCCACTGGCCTTGATGGTATGCTTGTACGTCATTTTATAGGCTTCTTCCCGCAGGCTTTCGAAACTGTTGCCCACCACTGAATCTTTGTAGCCAGTGGGCGTTTTTATTTTGTAAACAGAACTGCCGGTGATGGATTTATAGCTGAGGTAAATCCTGCCCTGGAATTGATCAAAATTAACATTGATCCAGTATGGATTTTTGCCAGTGCTATCCGCTTCTTTTGAGATATGGGCATAGACAGGATATTCAAAAATATAGGGATACCCCGGCTCATTGAACTCCTTGTAAGCCCATTCGGGAAGGTTTATCTTGAAGTAACTCCTTGGCTTGGGCGTATGGTCGCTATTACAGGCAAAAATGAATGCAAGCAATAGAAACAGGACCAATCCGCTTGGAAATTTTTTCATGACATGCTTTATTGCTGCGGTGCAGCGATGGTAATCTTGATCTTGTGGATGCGGTTCATGGCAACCTCAAGAACCGTGAAAGTGAAATCCTTGGCAACCAGTTCCTGGTTCAATTGGGGTATCTCGCCAGCGAGCTCCAGCACAAGCCCCGCCACCGTTTCACTATCACCCCTGATGGCATCAAAAACCCTGTTGGGAAGTTTCATCAACTTACAGGCCTCATTGATCATCATTTTTCCTTCAAAGATGAAATTGAAATCATCAATCCTCATGTTCACAGATTCCTCGTCATCGTATTCATCCCTGATCTCACCTACGATTTCTTCCAGAATGTCCTCCATGGTGATGATTCCATCTGTACCACCAAATTCATCCACCACAATGGCAAAATGGGTCCTTTTCTGTTGAAAGTCTTTCAGCAGATCTTCCACCAACATTTGCTCATGGATAAAAAATGCCGGACGGAGCAGGGATTTCCAATCAAAATCATCCGCTTTGTCCAGGTGTGGAATCAGGTCCTTGGCATGAATCATGCCTGCTATATTGTCTAGGTTTTCGTTGAACACAGGAAACCTGGAATACTGCTGATCAGCCACCTTTTGTTTGAGTGCTGAAAAAAGGATGCCAGCTTCAACACCCTGCACATCCAGCCTGCTGCGCATCGCCCGTCTTACCGTGATGTTCCCAAACTGAGCAATGCCCTTGAGGATGTTTTTTTCCTCTTCTGAGCTTCCGTCTGCTTCTCCCAACCCCATGGCCTGATCAATTTGTTCCAGCCTGGTGCGCAGGTCATTGTTTCGGCCCAGGGATTTTTCAATATTATCGGTGATGCCAGCCGTCCATTGGCCCAAGCGGCGAAACATGATGGCATTCAACCAAACAAAAAAAGATGAATAGTAAGCAAAGCGAATATGGTTATTGGATGCCCAAACTTTTGGCAAAAGCTCTCCAAAAAGAACAAGAATGACAATGGCAATCAGCATGCGAATCAAAAACAAAAGAAAGCCAGTGGTTTCAGGCAACATATCATCCTTTACAAGATAGTTGCACAACAAGATGATCAGCATCCGAAAAACCATGTTTCCCACCAACATGGACGACATCAACAAACGCGGCTCCTGCAGCAATTGAAGAATTCTTGTAGATGCAGGATACTGTCGGATCTGCAAGTTTTTCAATTCCCGGTAACCCAATGAAAAAAAGGCTATTTCTGCTCCGGAGTTCATGAACAACATCAGGATAGAGGCGAGGAGCAGGATGGGAAGAACAATCATTGATCAAAATTACAATAATTGAACAAGATGTGGTTGATCAGCGGATGGATGTTTGATAACGGGTGATGAGCCTGGGGAAAGCCAGTTGTTTGATGGATGAAATATCCGTCCAGTGGTATCCGTCCACTTTTACCAATGCTGAACTGCGCAGATACGCCATCCGGCACCGGATCTTTTGGTGCGTCAGCTGATGAACCATTTCGCCGGAAATAGAAACCACCTCTATTTTTTCTTTTTTAGCGCCCAGGTTCCAGAAAGACCAGGACTTCAATTCCTTTTCCTCAACAGGCTCATCGGTTTCCTTCAAGATGAATTCAAATAAATCCTGCCAAATGTCCTTTCCCTTCCGCTGCCTTACCAATTGTTTGCCCTTGGATTCGAGGATCAGGTAATAAAAAAACCTTTCCCTTTGCTTTATTTTTTTTGATTTGACGGGCAGCTGCTCCGTTTTTCCCTGTGCTAAAGCAAGGCATTTTTGCCGAAAAGGGCAGGCCCCACAAATGGGTTGGCGTGGTTTACAAACCGTTGCACCAAGGTCCATGATGGCCTGATTGTAGAGGGCGGGATTTTTAATGTCGAGGAGCTGCTCAGCCAGTTGCTCGAGTGCTTTTCTCCCTTCAGGAAGGTCAATCGGGGTAGAAATACCAAATACCCTTGACAATACCCTGAGTACATTCCCATCCACCACAGCCAGAGGAAGGCCAAAGGCAAAAGAACCTATGGCAGCAGCAGTATAATTGCCAACTCCGCTGAGCGTCAATAAACCTTCTTTAGAGGCAGGAAAAAGGCCTGCATGTTCCATACTAATCGTTCTTGCCGTCTTGATCAGGTTTCTGCAGCGGCTGTAATAACCAAGTCCTTCCCATAACTTAAACACCTGATTATCAGAAGCATTGGCAAGTGTATGCACATCTGGATAGCTTTCGACGAACCGGTTGTAATAAGCAAGGCCCTGTTCAACCCTGGTTTGTTGCAGGATGACCTCACTGAGCCATATTTTGTAAGGATCTTTTATCCCTTTCCATGGCATCATTCTGTTATTTTCTACCAAATGCCAGTTTTTCAGGGCTCTCGAAAACCACACTTTATGTTGTTTTTCAACCACTTATATCAATTTATTTTTGGTAAAAAGAAAAATTATGCGCAATTTTAATAGGGCCCAAGGTGTTCTAGGCCTAGAATTGGTAAATAAAACGTTTACGGATTTACATCAAAAGTAAAATAAATAAAATCCAAAACTTTTAAACACGAACCAAAATGAGAAAAGCCGACCTGATCAATAAGATTGCTGAAAAAACCAATATCCCAAAAGTGGATGTATTGGTAACCCTCGAGACGATGTTCAAAGAGATCAAATTCTCCTTGTCAAAAGGCGAAAACATCTACATCCGTGGGTTTGGTTCATTCATCACCAAAAAAAGAGCAGCCAAGATTGGTAGAAATATCAAACGGAATACTGCTGTTCAGATTCCAGCCCACTTTATTCCTGCCTTCAAGCCAGCAAAAGAGTTCATGCAGGAAGTTAAAAAACTTGAAATTGATACCATCATCAAGGACGAAGGTTCTGATGACATGGCATAAGGCATTACCTTTGCGTTATAAATTCTGATCAATGTTGAAAAAACAGCAATGGATCGTGGTTGCTGCTGGGGCAGTGCTGCTGTTCGGTTTATTTATTTTTGGGAAATTTTCGCCATCCCACAAGGAAGCTGCACCACATGCACCCCATGAGGGCCATACCGACAATGAAGGTTCCGCCGGAGGAGTAGATAAACCATTTGAAATCAATGCATTTATCAGTGAATTGAAAAAAGACCTGACACCAAGCCAATCGGCTTACCTCACCAGTTTAGAAGATGCATTGACCAGAGGAGACCTGGTTACACAAAAAAAATCCAACTTTCAGTCACTGTCCAACTTCTGGCGAGACAGTGCCAGGAGCTTCCTTCCCTACATTTATTATCTGGGCGAAAAGGCTAAGTTGGAAAATTCTGAAAAAAACCTCAACTTTGCCGCCCATTCAATGCTGGAAGAACTAAGGGGTATATCAAACCCTGGATTGAAAAGCTGGATGGCGAATGAGGCCAACGACCTCTTCTTGCGCTCCTTGAAAATCAACCCGAAAAACGATTCAACCATCATTGGCCAGGGAAGTACTTTCTTCTTCGGTGCATCCGGCGCTCCGATGGAAGGCATCCTGAAAATCAGAACAGTTGCAGAAAAAGACCCCAACAATGTCTTTGCGCAGTTCATGCTTGGTTATGGCGGGATGGTTTCAGGACAGACAGATAAGGCTGCAGAACGATTCAAAAAAGTAATCGAACTGGATCCTGAAAATACAGAAGCTGTATTTCTGCTTGCTGAGCTCTACGAAAGGGCTGGTAAAAAGAAAGAAGCCGTGGAATGGTACGAAAGGGGATTGAAAAATGTGAAGAATCCGGAATTGGTGAAGGCCCTTGAAGAGAAGATTAAAACATTGAAATAATTATTAACAACTAAACTGACTCAGACATGCCTTGTGGTAAAAAAAGAAAACGTCATAAGATAGCAACGCACAAACGTAAAAAAAGATTGAGAAAGAACCGTCATAAAAAAGGTAAGAAATAACCCCTTCTGACCTCAATCATAATGGAATCATGGTGCATTGCGAAGAAATTTTTTCTTGGCAATGCCCCTATCTTTGTTTGTCATAATTCTCAGCGTTCGCTTGAATAAAGAATTGATCATAAACTCATCTGCCCAGGGTGTACAAATAGCCCTGTTGGAAGACAAGAAACTCGTCGAGCTTCATAACGAAAAAGCTGACGCAAGTTTTAATGTGGGAGACCTCTATTTGGGTAAGGTCAAGAAACTGATTCCGGGGCTGAATGCTGCATTTGTTGATGTGGGTTTTGAAAAGGATGCTTTTCTGCACTATACCGACTTAAGTCCCTTCGCAAAATCCTTGCTCAAGTTTACGCAGCTCTCCATCAATTCACCCGCTGCCTCTCAACCTGATTTTTCAACATTTACTGTAGAGGCTGAGATTGTTAAGACGGGTAAGATCAACGAAGTATTGGGTCAAAAGCCCAATGTATTGGTACAGATCCTGAAGGAGCCCATTGCGGCAAAAGGACCCAGGCTGAGCTGTGAAATATCACTCCCTGGAAGATTCGTAGTAATCACCCCCTTCAACGATATCATTGCCGTCTCCAGGAAAATCCATTCAGCAGAAGAAAGAAAAAGGCTTCAAAAAATCATTGAAGCCATCAAACCAAAAAATTTTGGTGTAATCGTACGTACCGCTGCCGAAGGGAAAAACACTGCTGAACTGCATGAAGACCTCAATGCGTTGTTCAGCAAATGGAAATCCATCCAGCAAAACCTCAGTGGTGCTGTAGCACCCGCAAAGATTCTCAGTGAACAGACCAAGGCAACAAGCATCCTCAGGGACTTGCTCAATGCCGATTTTAATAAAATTGTGGTGAACGATAAGCAGATCTATGCAGACACAAAGGCCTATATCCAAAAGATAGCGCCAGACAAGGCAGAAATTGTTTCCCTGTACACAGGATCAGCCTCTGTCTTTGACCATACCGGCATCACCAAGCAGGTGAAGGGGGCTTTTGGTAAAACAGTTAACCTCCCATCCGGTGCTTACCTGATCATTGAACACACAGAGGCATTGCATGTGATCGATGTCAACAGCGGGTACAAGAGCGTCAGCAACAACCAGGAAGAGAATGCGCTTCAGACCAACATGGAGGCTGCAGAAGAGATTGCAAGGCAATTGAGGCTCCGTGATATCGGAGGCATCATTGTAGTCGACTTTATCGACATGAAGCTTCCTGAAAACAAGAAGAAGCTCAATGAGGCCATGGAGAACTTCATGAAGATAGATAGAGCTAAACATGCAGTTTTGGCGATTTCAAAATTCGGACTCATGCAGTTGACCCGTCAACGCATGAAACCTGAAATGAACATCAATACCCAGGAGCAATGTCCTTCTTGCCAAGGAACCGGCAAAATTTCCTCTACCCTCGTACTCGAGGATGAAATTGAAAAGAACATCAGTTACCTGAGCGAGCAGAAACACAAATCGCTCACAATTGCTGTTCACCCGATCCTCTATGCTTATCTTACCAAAGGCATTATCTCCAAGCGCCGCAAATGGGCCTGGAAATACAAAATGAAACTGGACATCAGGGAAGACTCTACCTACCACCTTACTGAGTTTCATTTTTTTGACACCCACGAAGAAGAGATCAGGCTCTGATCTTCCCATCAGATTTTTTTTCGCATCATCAAAACGAAAAAGCCGCCCATTGCTGAGCGGCTTTTTTCATATAAGGATATCTATACTATTGCTTCTTGAGAGCGATTGGATAAGTACCAAAGCTAGAACCATTGGGCAACTTATGGGTAAGGTTGATGGTGAAATCTCCTTTACAAGAAAAGAAGAATCCGCCTGTACCTTCACAAGTGAAGTTCTCATAACCTGCACCGTAGCTACCATAGGTTTGCTTCGCAACTGTAGCGGCACCTGTTGCAGGATTAACAGTAATGGTAACTGGATTGAAACCAGGTGTTTCAGCATATGGGAAAAGATAAGTAACCCTAGCACTTCCTGCAGAGCCAACAATATTGCAGGTCTGACCTACAGCACCATCCCAACCATCTTTGGTAATGGTATACTTGCCTGTAGCCTGAGCGGGTACAAAAGGACAAACCACTACTGCATTCCAGGTCAACTTGAGGTTATATTGACCAACTGTAGCAAGGTCAGGAAGGGTGTTGGACACGTCAAACTTTCTGCCATCCTTGGTGATGACTTGGTTGTAGAGGATATAGGTTTCGCCAGGGCCAGGGGTAGTACCCAAGGCTGTAGCGATTTCCTGACCATTTACTTCCAGGTTATAAGTACCTCCGTTGTTGGTGTACTCTTTAACTTTTTTCCAAAGGGTCTTGTCATTTGTCTGAGGCGCTTTTGTTACATAAACAATCAGCTTCTCTTGAGGAGAACCGTATTCCTTAACAGAGGCAGAAACTTTGCTTCCTGCAAGGTTGGTTGCATCAATGATGTTATTTCCTGCAGTCACAAGGGTTACATATGAACCAATGCTGAGGGAATTGACATCCTGAACAACTTCACCTTTTTGGCACGAGCTCATGGCTATAGCAACCAGGGCTGTGTAAAACAATGATGATATGATTTTTTTCATGTTCTCTTGATTTTATTTGATGAAGCCAGCAGGATTGTTATCCCAAAATACTTGCTTGTCAATTGTCTTTTGGGTGATGTTCTTGTTCAGGTTAACCAATACAGAAGGGTAGTAATGTGAACGGATCATGTTACCACCGGCTTGCGCAACGGTAAATGACATATTCCCTGGCTTCCCAGTTCTGCGGTAGTTATTGAATGCATCAACGCCATTGCCCCAAAGAGCGATATAGTATTCTTGCTGGATAACTTCCATTCTTGCAGCAACAGTAGTAGCCTTGTCATAACGGGCCAAAACCAGGTTAACATAGGCAGTGATCCTTGCTGCAGATGGAACAGCAGCAGGGTTAACCGCTACGTTAACAGTTGTGGGAAAACCAAGTACCTTGGCAATGGAAGCCCTGATACCAGACTCCAGCAAAGCCCTTGGATTGCCTGCAGTACCCAAAGCAACTGCTGCTTCAGCAGCTACAAAATAGGTGAAAGCAGACTGCCAAATGGGTTGGATACCGGCACCCTGTGCACCCCTGTTCAAACCAACTGAAAGACCCTGGTTTACATCAAAGTCACCGCCAAAGGGATAGATTCCCACGGTTGTCCTGAAATTGTTGTCTGGAGGAATACCAGAATTGTCTCCATGGTTACGGCCCCAGAAACCTTGAGCGCCCAAACCAAACTGGCAGAAAGGCATACCAGAAGTGTAATGAGAAGGAACAGGGAAGGTTGAACAGGAAAGACTGTTAGAGGAAACAGCAGCATCATCAGTGGTCTGCCTGTAGAAATAATACCTTGTCCTTGGATCAGAAGTATTCCTTGCTTCCTGGTTGTTGAAAGTTCCCTTGTCAGCAGCCAGAGACCACATAAAATAAACGCCCATGTAATCGCCAGGTCCACCGGCAGCTACATAGTTGCCGTTGTAACGAGGATGTCTGCTGTTGGGGTTAGCTTGCTTGGTTGAATACTTGAATTCAAAGTCATTAGCATTGCCGCTCAAAGTTGCTGTAATGTCAGCATCTGCCAACAATGCATCAATTTTTCCTTTTGCACCTGCATCAACCAAACGGGTATTGTTCAAAGCCCTCAGTTTGAAAAGCTTTGCAGTCCTTCTCCACCTTGCAGCACCATTGGCATCAGCTGCAGCATAGAACATGTCTTGGTTACCAGGAAATGCAGTTGATTTTCCAAAATCGGCAATGGCAGCATCCAACAAAGCGATGGCAGCAGCATAGACATCACTACCCTTATCGATGGTAGGATTGCTATTTGCAGAACCTAGGTTTGCTGTGCTATAAGGAATATCACCAAACATATCCACCAGGGTGATAAGGGTGTATGCCTTCATGGTTTTTGCCATACCGGCCGCGATCCATTTTTTCTCTGCTTCGGCTACTGGAATCAAGGCATTTGCATGCTTGAATACACCAGTGTAGGCAGTATTCCACAAACCATCAAATGATTGTGGACTGTATGCCGCCTGATAGGTTGGGCCATACATTACGGTTTGACGGGTAAGTTCCATTCCGAAGCTTGATGCTCCGTTGAAGAAACTGGCGAAGTTCAGCTGAAGCTGTGTCAGGTATAGATCAGCGTTCGCTGACTCTGGGGTAGGTCCGTTAGGGTTCACCAAAAGCTCATCAAGCTTCTTGGTACAAGAACCCAACAGGCTCACCGAGAGTACGAGGATGAATATTTTTTTCATGTTCATGTCGATCAATTTAATTGATTAGAAGGATACCCTAACTGACACACCATAACGCCTTGAGGTTGGACCTGAAAGGTATTCCAAACCACGAACGTTGCTTACACCAAGGGATGAAGTTTCAGGATCGAAATTCACATACTTGGGGAAGTTGGGTGCATTGTAGAAAAGGTTCTGTCCAGAGAAGGTCACAGAAAGCGATCCGAATGGAGTCTTGCTCAACTTTGCTGTAGGAACAGCGTAGGAAAGTGAAGCCTCCCTCAAACGAATTTGTGTTGCATCGTATACAATAAGATCTTGCATTCCGAAGAATCCGGAAAGAACGTTAAAGTATGCATAGCTCGCTGAGATCTGAACATCGTTAGGGGTACCATCGGCCTTAACACCAGGAAGGATCAAAGGAAGGAAGCGATCGAAGTCTGTGTCTTTTGTCAAGCCACGACCAACAACCGTACCAGGAGTGTAGGCAAGCATGTCTCCACCCTGAGTGTAATCCCACTGCATACGGAAGGAGAATCCTTTGTAACCCAGTGTAGAAATTCCACTCATTTTAAAATCAGGAGTTGGGTCGCCCACAATGCCGATTTCGTTGGATGAAACATAGCTACCCAAACCATCGGTCAAACGAAGACCAGTCTTGGGATCTTTCTTTGTGTAAGCAGCCTGGATCACACCAAGTGGCTGACCATTGATGGCAAAAAGTCCTTCGTTGGTGAAACCATCGATAACAATTTGCTTGACTTCACTTGGAAGGGTAACCTTGCTCCTGTTCTGGAAATAGTTGGTAGTAAAGTCCCATGTCCAGTTCTTGTTGCGGATGATGTTGTAGGTCAACTGCAATTCGATACCCTTGTTGCGCACAGAACCTGCATTGATTGAGGTAACTGTGAAACCTGATGATGGATCAAGTTCACGATCAAGGATCTGGTCTTTGGAGTTCCTGTTATAATAGGTGAAATCAACATTCAACCTGTTGTTCAACAAACGGCCTTCGAAACCGATCTCAAACTCCTGCTGAAGCTCTGGGCTCAGGTTTGGATTGGCAAGGCGGTTACCGATGCTGTTTGAATTGAATACAGT
>JAIPBY010000040.1 GCA_021738605.1 Chitinophagaceae bacterium
TCTGCCTTGGTAGGTGTTTTGGACTTTACCAGTTCGCCAATCGTGGCAGACTTGGTTGTGTCGGTAGCCTTTGCTGCCTCAGGTGCTGCAGTGGCAGTATCTTTAACAACAGGGGCACCGGCATAATAATCTTTCAATGCCTTTTCAGCATCGGTGAAAGACTTGTCCAGTTCGCCTATATTGTAAACTTCCCAGAATTGGAGGTTGGCGGTCGCTTGCAAATATTTCCTTACACGCTCAGGATCATCCTTAACGCCGGGAAGTTCAACGGTGATGATGCCTTTGGTTTTGTCCAGCTGAATGTTGGGTTGTGCAACACCAAACTGGTCAATACGCTTTTGCAATACATTGAAAGTATTGCTGATGGCACCTTCTGCTGATGCTTGTAATTTGGTGATGACAGTATTGTCGTTGTCTTCGATTTTGACAGTCCTTCCACCGGTACCTGCAAACAAGGTGGCAAGACGGCCGTTAGGATTTTGTGCCTTGTAAGCATTGGCAAACAATGTAATGAAGTCAGCATCGCTGCTTGACTTCTGGCGCATGGCCTCATTGATCGCATTATTAAGACCAGGATCTTTGGAATTGTTGGCTAGGGTTCTGATCAGGCCTTCCAATTCTACCTCTAAAGTTACACTCATACCACCCTGAAGGTCAAGACCAAGATTCAATTCTTGTTCTTTGGCTTTTTGGTAGCTGATGGCACCTGTAATGCCATATGTCACGGTGTTTTCCCTGGTACTGTCAAGGAGCCTGCGGTACCTTTTGTTGAATTCAAGATCCTTCAACTCTGTATCAGCGTTGGGGAAATTGGCTTTTACAAAAGCCTGGGCTTTGGACTCTTGCTTTTTCTCATGGCTGCGAACAACCCATGTAAAATGCAGTTGGTACACGGAGATCAGGATCAGTGCAATCGCAAAAAAACGAACCAAACCTTTCAGTTGCATGTTAATTCTAGTTTATGCTTAAAAATTGAAACCCCGATTTATCGGGGGTGCGCAAAGATAGGGATTTTGAGGTCAAAATTTGTTTTGGACCTTTGATTTTTACGGCAGGCTGCCGGGGCAATGTTACTAACTTTCAATACCATTTATTCAAGGACTTTTTTAACTTCGCCAAAATTTTATAGCATGAAACTTTCTTCTCGCCTCGATCTCTTTGCAGAACCGGAAACACTGAAAATGGCCAAACTGGGCAGGGAATTGAGAGCAAAAGGAATTGATGTGATCGATCTTTCCCTTGGAGAGCCAGATTTTGACACGCCTGATCATATCAAATCTGCCCTGAAAAAGGCAGTTGATGACAATTATAGCCATTATACACCCGTAGCAGGCTACCCAGACCTCAGAGAAGCGGTGTGCACAAAATTAAAGCGTGACAACAACCTTGATTACAAGCCAGAAAATATTTTGGTGTCTACCGGTGCCAAGCAGAGCTTGGCCAATGTGGTGATGGCCATCGTCAACAAAGGCGACGATGTGGTTATCCCAACGCCTTACTGGGTAACCTACTCAGAAATTGTCAAGCTTGCAGAAGGAAAAGTTACCCTTGTGCGTACTTCTATTGAGAATAAATACAAGCTGACAGCGGAAGAACTGGAGGCCGCACTTACCCCAACTACTTCACTTTTCATCTTTTCATCACCTTGTAACCCGAGTGGATCTGTTTATACCAAGGAAGAGCTGGCTGCTTTGGCAGAAGTTTTCAGGAAATACCCCGATGTATTCATCATTTCTGATGAGATCTATGAGTACATCAATTTTGTTGGCAAGCACGAGAGCATTGCCCAGTTTGAGGACCTGAAAGACAGGATCATCATCATCAATGGCCTCAGCAAGGGATATGCCATGACAGGGTACAGGTTGGGATACATTGCTGCGAATCCGGATGTAATCAAGGCTTGTGAGAAGCTGCAAGGCCAATATACAAGCGGAACCAATGCCGTAACCCAGCGTGGTGCCATTGCCGCCCTGACCGGAGATTTGGCCCCCAGCGTTGCAATGAACAAGGAATTCGGTCGCAGGAGAGAGCGCATGCTGGGTCTTTTGAAGGCCATTCCTGGTATCCAGATAGCAGAACCAGATGGAGCATTTTATGTGTTTCCTGTGGTTACAGCCTATTTTGGAAAGAAAAATGGGGAAGAGCTGATCAAGGATGCCGACGATTTGTGCATGTACCTCCTGAATACTGCTCATGTGTCTACGGTTACCGGTAGGGCCTTTGGTGAACCAACCTGTATCAGGATTTCATTTGCCAACAGCATGCAGAAAATTGAAGATGCCATGGCAAGAATTACTGCTGCTTTGGCCAACCTTAGTTAATTTATTTAACACAATTTATTGAGCGCAAGTGCGTTAAATGTTTTTCCTTTGCAGATATGTCTAATTTGACATATCTGCAAAGTTTAACAGAATGTACTTGGAATGATGCCTAGAAGTTTTCTCTTCCTTCTTTTACTATCCATCAATATGATTGCTCTGGGGCAGGGGCAAAATGTTAAAATTACGCCTGGTGACAGCACTATCTGCAAGGGGCAATCCATTCGATACAATGCATTTTTGTACAAAGGCAGCTTCCAGTTCATCGGTTCCTATGACGGAAAGGACTATTTTATGGATACCGTATCCAGGAGTTGGACCGATGCAAGGTTGGCTGCTCAAGGAAATGGAATGGATCTTTGGGTGATAGATAGCGTTCAAGAAAACGATGCTGTATATAACATGATCCCGCGGAGAACCCAGCCCAATACTTTTTTTTGGTTTGGTCTTTTTCAGGATCCAATCCTGGAGGCAGCGGGCACTTCTTCCAGCGGTTGGAAATGGCTGGATGGCAGGTCATTGGACACTACTTTTAAGTATTGGTACAACAGCCCGCCTTTCGTTGAGCCGGATGATGTGTTCCAATCTTCCATAGGGGCCAATCATGCCGCCATGGGCTTAAACAATGTTGGTTCAAGGTGGAGTGATATGACCAATGTCTTTTCATCGCTTTTCAAGGGGCATGCCATCGCTGAAGTAAACAAAAGTCCACTGATCCTTGAATGGTCTAATGGGGAAACCAATACCGGATCCATCAATGTTACCCCTCTCTCAACCCAATCCTACTTTCTCGACATTACTTATGGTGGCAACAAAACCAGAAGCAATTCTAGCTTGGTAACGGTAAGCCAAGCCAAGGCCAGTGCTTCATTTTCAGTTGAAACAAGTTCTGATACCTGCCTCAATAGCAATAATGTTGTATTCACCAATACATCTGTTTCTACTGATCCAACCAATACCACTTATGAATGGAATTTTGGGGATGGTAACAAATCAACCCAATATTCTCCCACATTCCAATATGGCGGTTCGCAAATTTATACAGCAACACTTACTGCTAGGGATATCAATGGCTGCGAGACTTTTGCATCAAGGGCTGTTACAATCAAGCCTTCTCCTTTGATTCCTGTTATAACATTCCCATCTGGAGGAAATGTTTTTTGTGCAGGAGATTCCGTTGTTTTGAGCACTGTTGTTGTTCAGCCTGATCCTTCTGCTTCTTTCGTTTGGTATCGCAATACTGTAGTTGCTGGTAATGGAAGAGTACTGGTGGCAAAAACAAGTGGTACTTATCTGTTGGAGTGCACCAATTTGGATGGGTGTGCCAACCGGATATCTGTAAATGTTATAGTAAATAGTCTTCCATCCAAACCTGCCCTGACCATTGTCAACGGGTTTTCAAATGTTGTTTGTCAGCTGGACAGCAGTTATTTGCAATCTTCAACTGCCATCAACATAACCAAATTCAATTGGTATAATGGGGGTGCTCAGTCTCCATCTCTACTATCCAATGCTTCACTTAGAAATTATTATGCTAAGGCTCCAGTCTCCATGGGCAACAGCCTCGTACTTACAAGTTTTTTCGTAAGGTCAATTGACGACAATGGCTGTATTTCGCCATTGTCTGATTCCGTTGTGATTACATTCAAGCCATCTCCAGTTGTTGATCTAAGTGTCCTGTCAGGCAAAACCATCTTTTGTGAGGGCGATTCAACAAGACTGATTGCCAGTTCAAAGTCATCTGGCAATACCTATCAATGGAGGCGTGATCTCACTAACCTGGTTTCTCCTGATTCCTTTTTTGTAGCAAAAATAACAGGGTCATATGGTCTGTCACTTACAAATTCTTTTGGATGTTCTGCTTCATCTAATGTGATAACAGTATTGGCAAATAAATATCCAATTGTTCCAGTAATTATTCCAGATGCAAATGCTGCAGAAGTGTTAACTGATGGAACAGTGAATATTTGTACTGGATCAAACCTTAATTTACGGACAGCCAATATTGTAGGTGGAATATATCAATGGTTCAGAGATGGAGTAGCCATGTTTCCACCTGGAATCAATTCAAGTATAATTGTAAATGCGGCAGCAAAATACCAGGTATTGGTTTCTGCAAATGGATGTACCTCTACCTCTGCAGAAACCCTTGTTGGATTACTGCCACTGCCAACCGGTTCTTTAATTGCCCCTTCAACCAATTCCATTTGCGAAGGATACACAGTATCATTGAGTGCATCTGGTGCATTTGGATACCAATGGTATTTCAACAACAGCCAGCTTGCAGGTGCGGTGCAGTCTTCATACATTGCCAAAGGTCCGGGCTTGTACAAGGTTGAATTTTCAACCAACAAGGGGTGTAAAAAAATGAGTACGAATTTTGTTAATCTGGTTACAATCAAAAAGCCAACAGTGCTTTTCACCAATGATTTGTATTGTATCAATGTTGCTTCCAGTTTTACCAATAAATCTGAGACTTCTAAAAGTGGTTCTGTAGGCTATTCCTGGAGGTTTCAAAATGGGGTTATTGATACCAATTTCAACGCATCTCACGTTTTTCCAACATCGGGTAACTACAGGGTGGCTTTGAGGGTAATACCCAAGGATTGCCCTCAGCTTTCTGATTCAAGTGTCATGGTCATCAGGGTTGATGCTCCTCCTAAAGGTATTTCTTATTTCCCCATCAATGCAATGGCAGGAAAACCCATTAGCCTTGTTGCCCGTGCAATTGGTGATGTCTACCAATGGAGACCCTCAACAGGCTTAAACAGCGCATTTATTCGTTTGCCCATATTGAATCCAACCACAGAGCAGTTATATACAGTCAATATCACCAACCGTGCTGGATGTAATGTGATTGATTCACAATTGGTGAGAGTTTTTGATGAATCAGAGATCTATGTTGCTGGCGGGTTTACTCCTAACCGGGATGGTAAAAATGACAGGGTTTATCCGATTGCAGTTGGCGTATCCGTTTTCTACTCATTCAAGATATTCAACCGATGGGGTAACCTGGTTTTTGAATCCAATTCGCTGGATCCAGACCTGGGTTGGGATGGCTCTTTTAAAGGAAAGGATCAGCCTGCGGGCACCTATACCTGGGTGGTATATGGAATTGGTCAGACAGGGAAACCCATCAGTAAATCAGGATCGGTGGTATTAATCAGATAAAATGAAGATGATAAAACACTACATATCGCTGGTTTTCATTTTTCTGCTTCCTTTTGCTTCAGAAGCACAGGATCCACATTATTCACAATATTTCAACGCTCCGCTTTCCCTGAATCCTGCATTCACAGGGTATTATGATGGGAAGCACCGTCTTGCCACCAATTTTAGAAACCAGTGGATGGGCGCTGGTGATCCGTTTACAACTGCAACCATTAGTTTCGACACGAGAATGTTGGCGCAGCAAATGGACAAGAGTATGCTTGGTGTTGGCCTTGTTTTGATGGGTGACAGAACAGCTACAGGAGCTTACAACAGCAATTATGCCAGCTTGTCAACTGCCTATCACCAGTCATTGGACGAGGAAGGGTTTCAACATTTAGCGGTTGGTTTTCAGGGAAGTTTAGGTACGAGGATGCTTGATTACAACCGGATCTCATTCAACAATCAATTTGCCAGCAGGGGATTTGATCTTTCGCTCTCCAACAACGAAAATTTTGTTACCAGGAGAAGTGCTTATGTTGATTTCAATTTTGGGTTGATGTACAATTACCTGAAAGACAGAAACAGGTTTTTCATTGGTACGTCATATTACCATATCAATCAACCCAAGATGAGTTTTTTGGGCAATGATGAATATATGTTGCCTGCAAGAGCGACCGTTCATGCAGGCGCATCATTTTTGGTTGGAGCACAAGGGGAATTGTTTCTCAGCGGGCAATTCATGAATCAAGCCGGTGTAAACAGTACCACTTTGGGATTTGCTTATGGATATAGTCCTTATCAAATGGATGATAACAATGTATTCTACGCAGGGTTGTTTTATAGAAACCAGGATGCTGTTTACCCTTATCTGGGATATCTGTTAAATGGTGTACAGATTGGATTGAGCTATGATATAAACACCTCTGGCATTCAAACGGGTAACCGCAGGAACAAGAGTTTTGAACTTTCTGTTATTTATCACTTCTTTGATCCTAATTCTACCAGAAGGGTTATGCCCTGGTATTGATCATACCTTACCAGGCAATCCCATAATCTTCTCCGTGGTTGCTTGATCCACCCCAAAGACTTCCATGTTTCCAGTCAAATTTAATCGCATTGATTGGTCCTGATGTCCTTTCCGTGAAGCTTAAGGTGTAGCCCATCTTTTTCAAGGCTGTCCTAACAGATTCAGGTGTTTTATCTTGTAATAAAATGCTTCCTGGCCTGGGTTTTCTGTCCTCCGTTTTGGTGCCACCAAGGGATAGCCATAACTGGTTTGAATTGATGTTGGCTGCCTCAGAAGCCTGTTGAACGGTCATCCCAAATTCAACCACATTCAAGAAAAATTGCAAAAGGTTCTGGTCTTGAGTATCACCACCTTGAACGGCAAACGCAAGAAATAGTTTGCCATCCTTCATGGCAAGACTGGGTGTAAGGGTAACGCGTGGTCGTTTGCCGGGGGCTACCACATTAAATGGATTGAGGGTGGAGTCAAGTACAAAGCTTTGCATCCGCTGGCTCATGCCAACCCCTGTTTTTCCTGCAATACAGGCAGGTATCCAGCCTCCGCTGGGGGTAATGGAAACCACCCAGCCTTCAGCATCTGCCGCTTCTACAGAAGTAGTGCCCCTCCATAAACGGTCCTGATAATCCAACTCAGCCATGGCAATGGCTCCTGAATCGTGTGCAGGAACGAAATTTCTTTTGCTGCTGTCAAATCCTGAAAAACCTCTTTTGGAAAGAAGGCTAAGGTAAGGATTCGTTCTTCCCTCAAATGGATAAGGATCTCCAGGTCCAATGTTGGGATCATTTTTGTCTGGGTTTATCTGCGCCGCCCTCATTTTTGCGTATTCCTTGCTGAGCAAACCTTTAATGGGTTGTTTGGGTCCAAAATAAGGATCGCCATAATAAAAGTCGCGGTCTGCAAAGGCCATGCTCATTGACTGGTAAACAGTATGGATATAGCGTGTGCTATTGTATCCCATCGATTTTAGGTCAACATTTTCAAGGATGTTCAGGGCTTGTAACATGGATGGTCCCTGTGTCCAGGACTGCAGTTTGTAAACGTCAATTCCTTTGTAATTGGTATGGGTTGTTTCTTCTTCAATAGGCTTCCAGTTGGCCAGGTCTTGTTTGGTGATCAATCCACCTTGTTCCTGACAACCCCTTACAAATTCAGTGGCAATATCTCCCTTGTAAAACCTGTCGTAAGCAGCCATGATGGCGGCTTTCCTCGACAGTCCTTTTTTCAGGGCAAGCTGCTCTGCTTCAACCATCTTGGACAGGGTGATAAAAAGTTCTTCCTGCTTGAAGATTTCACCCGCTTCAGGGGCTTCTCTTTTTTCTCCTGCATGGGGAAGGAATACTTTTTTACTGTATGGCCATTCTTTGATTCTTTCCTTTCCTCTTTCAATGCTGTTGGCGGTTTGGGCATCAATCGGATAGCCAGATGCCAGTTGCATGGCAGGTGCGAGCACCTGCTTTAAACTCATGGTACCATAGTTGGCCAGCATATGACAAATGCCTCCAGGTGTGCCTGGAGTGGTTGCAGCCAATGGGCCGAATTCTGGAGGGAAATTATATCCCTTCCCCTTGAAGAAAGCAGGTGTTGCACCAGTAGGGGCTACTCCCATGGCATTCAATGCAATTACTTTTTTGGTTTTGGGATTGTAAATGATGGCCTGGGTTTCTCCGCCCCAGCTCAATACATCCCACATGGTACAGGTTGCGGCAAGCATGGCGCAGGCCGCATCAACGGCATTTCCGCCCTTGTTGAAGATGGTGGCTCCGGCAGTTGCCGCCAGGGGCTTTCCGGTAATGGCCATCCAATGTTTTCCGTGCAAAGGGGGTTTCTGTGTTTGTTGTGCAAATGCAGTGCCAATAAGTATTACAGCAATACAACCTGATATAATTTGTTTTTTCATAACCTTATGCTCCTTTATAAAATTTCCCTTTTTTCATGATCAAATCAACCTTTTGCAAGAGATTGATGTATTTCAATGCATCGCCTTTGACGGCGATGATATCTGCTTGTTTTCCTTCACTGATGGTGCCAACCTTGTTCTCCACGCCCATGAAAACAGAAGGCCAATACGTGGCAGATTTGATGGCCTGCACAGGGTCTACACCAAATACGCGTACCCATACATCCAGCTCATTCCAGGTACTTTGGGAATGGAATTTCATGGGAATTCCACTGTCTGTTCCCACAAGCAAGACGACACCTGCCTTTTGCAATTGTTTGAACTTTGTTTCAAGCGTGGGTTTTCTGATGGGTGTGAGCTGGAAATAGCTCATCCTGCCTGGATGTGTCAGGGACTGTTTGATGTCTTTGACCACGGAGTCTGGCAAGCCCAGGTGCCAGGAAGGATCATCCAGCTTTTCAGGATTGTCGCGTACATCTTCATAGTTGTACAATCCTTCAACGGTAGGTGTCCAGAAAAGCGGGCCTTTGCTCATTTGTGCCGTTCTTTCTGCCAATGCCTTTACAATATCATCTGGATAAGCAGGAGCCGAGGATAAACCGGTATGCTCAAAATTATCTACGCCAGCTTCCAATCCAATCCTGATTTCCTCGGGCCTGTGGGAGTGGCCAACCACCTTGAGTTTGTTCTTGTGTGCCTCATCAACAACCGCAAATACCTCCTCTTTTGTCATTTCATCCTGGTCAATCAGTTTGATGCAATCCACACCTGCTTTTGCCAATGTTTGAACCTTCTCCCTGGCATCTTTCTCTCCATAAATCCCCCAGCGAAACTGCTCTGTTCCAGGATAGGGGCGGTGTTGTAAAAAAGGTCCGCTTACATACATGGTTGGGCCTGGTATTTCGCCCTTGTTGATAGCATCTCTGACCCAAAGGCTTTCTTCCAGTGGTCCGCCAAGGTCGCGGGCGCTGGTAACACCTGCCATCAGCAGTTGATGGGCAGACGCTGGCATGATTACCTTTTTGAATAGGGGAGGATATTTTTTGTCCCAATACGGATAGTCTGAATGTCCATTGATCATCATGTGGACATGCATGTCCCATAGGCCTGGCATAACGGTCATGCCTTCTGTAGAAATGATTTGTGTTCTTTTAGGAATCTCAATTTCTCCAACCCTGCCTACTTTTTCAATGGTTTCACCATTGATGATCACCACACTGTTGAGAATGGGTTTTCCTCCAAATCCATCCACCAGGGTTCCACCAACCAGGGCCTTTTTCTGGGCCATTACAACAAAGGTTAACATGGAAAGGGTAACAATGAGCAACTGTTTTATCATGTAATCGGCTTTAAAGAATGTAATGTTACAAGATATTGAAAATTGCAATGTCTTGCTTCCTTTGTTGAGCCCGGGCAAGTTTTCTAGTTACGGGAACGATTTCGTAAAAAGATGCCTTGAAAACCCAAGCACCCCCGGTGTTTTTGTATATTTGAATCCTTAACTTCATCACATGGACATCAGGTTTGCTATTGGGAAAAACGAGACAAAAGCTTTGGACACAAACGGGTTGCGGGACAATTTCCTGGTCAGCGAACTTTTTCAGGAAGATAAGCTGAAGCTTACCTATTCCCATTACGACAGGATGATCATTGGTGGCGTATTGCCCCTCAAAAAATCAGTTGCACTCTCCAATCCTTCTGAGTTGCGTGCTGAGTATTTTTTGGAGAGAAGGGAATTGGGAATCATCAACATTGGCGGCAAGGGAGAAGTGGTGGTTGATGGAAAGAAACATGGTCTAAAAAAACTTGAATGTTTGTATGTCGGCAAGGGTGCTAAAAAGGTAACCTTCAGTTCAGCGGATAAAAAGGACCCGGCCAAATATTATTTGCTTTCTGCCCCTGCGCATCACGCGCATCCTACACAGAAATTCACCAAAGAGCAGGCTTCTCCAGTGGCATTGGGAGATGCCGCCACATCCAACAAAAGAACTGTTTATAAGTATATCCACAGGGATGGTATCCAAAGCTGTCAGCTGGTCATGGGATTGACTGTCTTGGAAAAAGGAAGTGTCTGGAATTCGGTTCCTCCTCATACCCATACCCGCAGGATGGAAGTTTACCTGTATTTTGACCTTGATCCCTCTCAGCGCCTTTTCCATTTCATGGGAGAACCGCAGGAAACAAGGCATATCGTCATGGCCAACGATGAGGCAGTGATTTCTGCGCCTTGGAGCATGCATTTTGGAAGTGGCACATCCAACTACTCTTTCATTTGGGGCATGGCTGGAGAGAACCTTGACTATACCGATATGGACCCGGCCCCCATCACTACACTGAAATAATCAATCAACACGAACCAATAAATACATCACAATGTCAAAGAAAGTTGTAACCCTTGGAGAAATCATGCTCCGTTTGTCAACACCGGATTTTAAGCGTTTTGTTCAGGCAGATACATTTGACATCACCTATGGTGGTGGCGAAGCCAATGTTGCCGCCGCTTTGTGCAATTATGGGCTGAACGGAACATTTGTAACCAAAGTTCCCAACAATCCAATCGGTCAGTCTGCTATCAACCACCTTCGCCGCTACGGTGTAGACACGCAGTTCATCGCCAGGGGTGGTGACAGGCTCGGTATTTACTTCCTGGAAACAGGTGCCTCCATGAGGGCTTCACAGGTTGTGTATGACAGGGCTGGTGCATCCATTGCAGATGTTGATGCTTCAGAATTTGATTTTGATAAAATCCTTGATGGTGCAGATTGGTTCCATACAACAGGTATCACTCCTGCATTGTCTGACAAAGCAGCTGCATTGACCGAGGCGGCTTTGAAAGCAGCCAAGGCAAAAGGCATTACCACCAGCATTGACCTGAACTACCGCAAGAAATTGTGGAGCAAGGAAAAGGCAAGAGAAGTGATGACAAGGCTTTGCCAATATGTTGATGTTTGCATCGGCAACGAAGAAGATGCTGACACCACACTTGGTTTCAAAGCAAAAGATACTGATGTTACCAAAGGTGAATTGGATCTTGATGGATTCAAGGACGTTTTCAAGCAAATGAAAGAGAAATTCGGATTCAAATACATCGCTTCTTCATTGCGTGAAAGCCATAGTGCCAGCGATAACGGATGGAGTGCATTGGTCTATGATGGTACTGAGTTCTACCATACCAAGAAGTACAATGTGCGCATTGTTGACCGTGTGGGAAGTGGCGATAGCTTTGCCAGCGGATTGATTTATGGACTGGTTACCGGCATGCCAATGCCTGAAGCGGCAGAGTTTGGTGTAGCTGCAAGTGCCATCAAACATACCATTCCAGGAGACCTCAACCACGCAACATTGGGAGAAGTGAAAGACCTGATGAAGGGTGATGGTAGTGGAAGGGTTCAGCGTTAATACAATCAAGCTTAAAATTAATAGATCATGATCATTGATTCAGTGCAGAATGCAAGCAAATATGCTAGTGTACATCCGCTTTTTGCAAAGGCTTTTGAGTACATCAACAGTACCGACCTGGCGTCGCTTGAAGTTGGTAAGTATGATATAGCAGAAGGGCTAAAGGCCATCATTTCAAATAAAGCAGGAATGAAGGCTGAGGAATCTACTGCTAAATTTGAGTGCCACAATGCCAACATTGATATCCAGCTTTGCATCAAGGGTGTCGAAACCCTGGGCTGGAAACCTCGCCAAGACTGCAAGTCTGAGCGTGAGCCCTTCAATGCAGAAAAGGATGTACAATTCTATACCGATGAGCCCGACATGTTTTTCCAGTTGACGGACGGACAGTTTGCCATCTTTTTTCCGGAAGATGTGCATGCGCCCATGATTGGGGAGGGTGAAATCAAGAAACTCGTGATAAAAGTGAAAATCTAAAGGATTACATCATAACATTGATCAACGTAAATACCTTATTATGACAAGTTCAAAAGTAGTTATCGATGCCATTGTGGCGCAAGGAATGCTCCCCCTTTATTTCAATCCTGATGAAACCATCAGTGTTGAGGTCTTGCGTGCCCTTCACCGTTCTGGTCTTGTAGCGATAGAATACACCAACCGTGGTGATGCAGCCCTCCAGAACTTTAGAAAATTGGTTGAGGTTCGCAATGCAGAAATGCCCGGAATGTTGTTGGGTGTGGGTACCATCAAGAACATGCAGCATGCCACCGATTACCTGGCAGCTGGTGCAGACTTCTTGGTTAGCCCTGGTTATATTGCCGATGTTGCAGCACATTGTGTTGAACATGATATTTTCTTTGGCCCTGGCTGTATGACGCCAACAGACATCATCGCTGCAGAAAACGCAGGGGTAAAATTCATTAAATTGTTTCCTGGTAACCTGCTTGGTCCAGAGTTCATGAGCAGCATCAAGGAAATCTTCCCTAAGCTGGTTTTCATGCCTACCGGCGGTGTTGATACCACCCGTGAAAGCATTGAAGGTTGGTTTAAAGCTGGCGTAAGCGCAGTCGGGATGGGAAGCAAGCTGGTGAGCAAAAAACTCATGGAAGCACGCGATTATGCTGGTATTGAGCATATCGCAAAACAGGTTCTTGATTTAATCAAAACCATCAGGGGTTAAACATCAAACCATGCAACAATCTTTTCTTGCCACTGTCACTTTAGTACTGATGATTTCATTTTCTGCAACTGCTCAATATGAACCTTTGTATAAAAAGAAGGTTCCAAATTTCATTGAGGCAGCCAATGAAGAAGCTGAAGCGGTTACCGGCGGTATATTGAGGATCTCAAAAGTGTCAGTGCCAGGCTATGCTTTTTTCAGTGCTGGTGACGATGGAACGAAAAAACCTTGCGTGATCATTTGTCCAGGTGGTGGCTATGGTATTCTTGCCGCCCAGCATGAGGGAACAGATGTGGCGAAGTTCTTCAATGGCATTGGTGTTCATGCGGTGGTGCTCAAGTATAGGATCCCATCTGCAAAGCACCAGGAGAAAAAAGAAATTGCTCCCTTGCAAGATGCCCAACAGGCCATCTTTATGGTCAGAAAAAATGCAAAGAAATGGGGCGTTGACCCAAATAAAATTGGCATCATGGGATTCTCTGCCGGTGGACACCTTGCGTCTTCTCTTGGGGTCCATTACAACGATCCCAAGCTCAACTTTAAAGGGAAAACATCATTGAGGCCTGATTTTCAGGTATTGATTTATCCTGTTATTTCATTTGGCAAGTATGCCCATTTGGGATCAAGAAATAATTTGCTGAGCCCCGATACCACTGCCAGCCTGATCAATTATTATTCCAATGAACTTCAGGTAAATGCCCAAACGCCTCCTGCATTTCTGGTACACGCCAAAGATGACAAGGCTGTTCCCATCGAGAATTCAGAAATGTATTTGGATCAGCTCAAAAAATTTGGGGTGCCTGGAGAATTGTATGTTTATGAAAAGGGGGGTCATGGTTTTGGTATGAACAACAAAACCAGTGATGTGAAATGGACAGCCCTGCTGACAAAATGGATGCAGCAGATGAAAATCATTCCTTAGGCTGGATCATTCTTTTTAAATCTCATTGAAGTAACCCAAACGCCTGCAACAATCAACAGGCCTGCTATTGCTTTCACTACACTGAATTGTTCTCCCATCAATAACACTGCGCCCAGGGTGCCGAAAACAGGTTGGAA
>JAIPBY010000041.1 GCA_021738605.1 Chitinophagaceae bacterium
TCGATAACCCACTCAACTCCCAACGGCGAATCAAGCTTTTAATCTGATCCAATGATGACACTTTACCCATACTATTTCTTTTTACAAAGAAATCAAATCAATAAGAAGTTAGCAATATGGTATTGGTCGGAGGCTTACAATATTTTGATTAATTGACTGGAATCGCATCTTGCAAAATATTCCCACTAAAAACTTTTGTGGAACCAAGCCCTTTCCAATACAATCCAGCGTCAGTAAGGGTATTGTTTGCATTTACTCCAGGCACAGAATTGGGAAAGAAATAGGAATAACGCTCGATGAAAGCGCTATTGTTCATCCACTCCGATGATAATTTCATAAAGTATTTATGAATCACCTGCGAACTTCGGTTGATGTTTGCATTGTACTCTGTGACCCAAATGGGGTATCCAGGATATGCCTGGCGAACCCTTCCAATGTAAGCAACAAAGCGGCTGAAAATACGCTCAGCAGTGAGCGAATCAGTAGCTGCATTGTTGTTTTGATTCCCCCAATCATACCAGTGCACAGCCACATAGTCTATTCTCAATTGTTGAGTCTTTGCCTTGGCCATAAAATTAGGCAGCCACTTGCCATCAACGACTGCCTCATCCTGTGTAACAACAGGGGAGCCCAACCTAAGACCCGTTTTTTGCATCGACTTGTACCGTTGAATTGCAGTATCAACAGGAACATTGGATTGCGAACTGTTGTCGGGCTCGTTGAATGATAAAAGATGGTCTATATCATTGCGTTCCAACAATAGTTTTACATTCTCATCATTACAAGTACCCTTGCCCCATGTCATGGGCACAAATTGTTGATTTGGAAATGACATGCGATTTATCCCCCAAGTATAATGCCATTGAGCACCAAATGCCTGAACTGAAGGGTCACTTGTAGAGCATGTCCCCTTCTTCTCGGGGTTGTTAATCTTCATGTAACGGATATAAGAAATATTGTTGCGCAAACGGGAAGGTAAGTTGGCCTTGATAGGATTTTCAACTGCAACGAAAGATGCTGATTCCCCTGTTCCATCAGGGTTTTCAGCAAATACGGCCATATAGCCTTTGGGTAAATAAAATGAAATGACCTTATCCTCAAAATTCTTGGGAATTACTTTGATCATATTAGATCCTATGTTCATTGTACTATATACAGAATCTGGATAAACTTCTATCCAAGGTGATTCTACTTTTTCAGCAGCAGAAAGCACGAGCAACTGGCTGGTATAATTGATCTGTGCAGTATTGCCACCAGCATTGTTGTTTACAGGAGCGATGGAACCTTTTTTACAAGCCATCATTGAAAAAGGAAGTATCATAAAGAGGGCGTGGAAATAACGCATACGTTAGGTTATGGGTATGAAAGAAAATTGAAGATGGTCAGTGTTCTACCTGTTCTTGCTTCTAATTTTTACGAGTATCTTTCTGGTACACTCTTACATAATCAATCTCGAAGCGGTTTGGAAATGGTGTCTGGGATGGATCACCACCATTCATGCCACCCATAGCAAGATTAAGCAGCATATAATGTGGCTGACGAAAGGGATTAAACCCAGACCCATCGCGGTTGAACAAGGAATCCACATCTACCCTGTTCAACAACTGATCGTCCACAAAAAGGGATATTTCATTTTCGGTCCAATCCATGCGCCATGTATGAAACTTGCTGGCCCATGCCGCGCCACCAAGAGAATCGGTTGAGTATTTATTCGCGTACCATTTTGCACTGTATCCATTGCTGTTCAAGCAGGCGATATTGGCCAACAGTGAACCACGATAATACTCCATGATGTCAATTTCCCCATTGGCAGGCCATCGTTTTGTGTCGCCAAGCGTCCACCACGCGGGCCACATGCCCTTGCTGATATCAATGCGTCCACGCATTTCAAAACGACCATATTGCCAGGAAAACTTTTTCCTGGTATTCAAACTTGAGGAGGTGTACAAGATGTTTTTCCGGCTTTTTTTCCAATCGTTACTCCCCTCTTCATAAAGCGGATTGGGCCTGTTTTCCCTTCTTGCTTCAATCACCAAGATTCCATTTTCACAAATGGCATTATCCCTCTGGTACCATTGCAACTCATTGTTCCGCACAAAGCCTTTTTCATAAGACCATTTGCTGGTATCGGGCGCACCATTGATGTTGAACTCATCGGCCCAAACCAATTTGTATTCACCGGCCGTTGAAGAAACAGGAACGGTATTCTTTTGCGCAAATGAAATTGAAGAAAAGAACACAAGAGCCAATGATAAATATACACGTTGAAGAAAAATCATCTGATGAATTGGTTGTATGTATGAAATGATGAACAGTAAATTACTATGGTATCTTGCTGACATCCACAACAACAATTGCCGAACTCAACGGTGCATTCAGTTCATAGGTTTTGGCATTGGAAAATCCAATTGATACGAGTAAAAATTTATTGCGATACGCTACCGACTTTAGCAAGGCATAATCAATGCTGAGTGTAAAAAATCCACTGCGCTTTCCCTGTGCAACTTCCAAACTGGAAGGTATGGTAAACATGCTTGAAGGCATGATGACATTCGTGGCAGGGTCCAGTAACTTGGCATTCAAAAGTTTTTGAATGGTGTCATTGTTTACTTTAATGTCAACACTGTAGGAATCGACTCCAGGTCCAGACAAGGAGGCACCCATCGTAATGTTTAATTTTCCTTTTACCTTATCGATGGTATAGTTCCAGGTGGAGGAATCTGTTCCCGTGGGAACAGGATACTGGTTATTAGTACCACCGGAACGAATCACGGATTGAGGCATGTAAATCTTTGTAAAGCCATAATCCATGCTGGCATCATCTTTGGTGCAGCCAAAGAAAAATATCAGTGCTGCAAGAATCATGGACGGTTGAATGATAATTTTCACTCTTTTCATTTTTTATATTTTGTCGATTGGAAGATACTTAACCTACCAACCTGGATTTTGCTTGAGTATGCTATTGGATTTATTGATTTCAGATTGAGGTATTGGATAGAAATACATTCTTGACGCATTGAAAACCCTGTTCTCAATATTGGCAACAGTATACACAAATCTACCCGCAGTGTTTTTTGTGATCTGCAAACCTCTCATCGGCTGGTTCAATAGATTTTCTGCATCTTTCCAACGGAGCAAATCCCAGAACCGATGATTCTCAAATGCCAATTCCACTTGCTTTTCCCTTTTTACTGCCACCCTAAATGAATTTTTATCAGTCGCAACTACAACAGGCATGCCAACATCCGGTCTTGCCCTTACCGCATTGATGGCCTGCCTTGCATTCAAGACATATCCATTGTTGTTGTCTGGACCATAGGCTTCATTCATGGCTTCAGCGTATGACAGTAAAACCTCTGCATACCGTATAACTGGCCAATGATGAACCCTTGTGGTATTCTGGACAAGATTGAGTCCGTCATTTAAAAATTTCTTCAGATAATACCCTGTTCTGCTTGCGTTCAGGTTACTCATTTTATCTGTACCGGTTGGTGACTGATCAATTGACCTACCATTCCAAGTGCTTCCGTTGGTAACAATATTGAAGGCCAGCCTTGGATCACGGTTGACAAATGGATTTGTGGGATCTGGAACACCCTTGTTTTCAAATGCTGAGACCAGATTTTCAGTAGGTGTGATACCGCTGTTGCCACCAGGTGTTGATATCGGATAATTGCTTCTCTCAATGGCATTTCCAGCAGCATAACGGATGGCCCAAATGGTCTCATTGCTGTTGATGGTATTGTTTTGCAGGAAATAATTGCCATAGCTTGCATCAAGTGAATAGGCACCGGCAGCTCTAGCAAGTACGATTACGTCGTTGAATGCAGCCGCTGCCTTTTGCCATTTTACAACATCACCAGAAGGATTGTGCAAAGGACTCGCCGCCAGCAACAATGCCCTTGCCTTGATGGCCAATGCTGCACCACGGGTAAGCCTTCCGTCATTGTTTTGATAAGGGGATGTCTTCCAATTCACTTGCATGCTATCCTTGAAACCATCCACCTCACTGACGATGAAATTGATTACCTCATCAAAACTGGCCCTCGGAATATCGGTATTATCATTGATGGTGAACGTTTTTTTAACCAATGGAACACCCCCGTAGCGCTTCACCAATTCAAGGTAAAAATAGGCCCTCAAAGCATGTGCTTCTCCGCGATACCAGCCCATGTTCAAGGTATCATCCTTGTAAGTAAGTCTGCCTGTCGGAGATGTGGTATCCCTGTTTTTCGCCAAAATGGTCTTGTAGTCGACGGCATTTTCCAAAAAATAATTCGCTGCACGAATCCCCTGGTAATATCCACCATAATAACTGTCTGGATTGTTAAAAGGATTCAAGCTGCCATTGTTGAAAAGACGCACATTTGCACTGGGGGAAGTCTGAACAGCCTCATCAGAAGCCGGTGCAAAAAGATTGTTGTCAATGATGGCAAAATCATTTCTTAAATAAACATACGGCGCATTGGCAAACTGGATCAGCGTACTGAAGTTGGTATTCAAAATATCTTGCGTCTGGGCAAGGTCTATTTTTGTTTCCAGAAATTCCTTTTTACAACCTGCAGTTGAGGCGATCAGGAGTACTAAGGAAATTTTCAGGATTAATCTTTTCAATATCATGTTGAGTGCTTTTAAAAGTTCAAAGTGATGCCTGTGTTGAATGATTTCATTCCAGGGTAACCCGAATTTGTTTCAGGGTCAATGTTGTATTGGTCGGTTAAAGAAGACCAGGTAAAAGGATTGACAGCATTGACAAATACCCTGAGATTTTCCATTTTCAACCTTTTCAAGGATGATGATGAAAACCGATACCCCATCTCCATGTTTCTAACTCTTGTGAAAGCATTTTTCTTCACCCAAAAAGAAGAGGAACGGTAATTGTTGTCATTCGCCAACAATGTCAAGCGGGGATAATTGGCGGAGGAGCGCGTGTCAATGCCTTGGGAGGGATAATATGCCCATGCATTTCCTGCGAGTGGGAAAACATTGGTATTGTTCACAAAAGCAACCGTCTGAAGATTGGAAGCAGAAAGTATGTTGATGTCATTGCCTGCCATTCCCTGAACAACAGCAGAGAAATCAAATCCCTTGTACTCCAAAACCATGTTGATTGAGTATGTTTTGGAAGGATAGTCTGCACTCCCAATCTTGGTTACATCGTTCTGGTCTACTCGGCCATTGTTATCAAGATCTTTGTATTTTAAATCGCCGGGCTGAACAGCACCAAACGACGGTGTTGGCATACCCGCTTTTAAACTGCCATTGGAATTAAAATCGGATATATCATAAAAACCATCTGCAACCAGCCCCATGAGCGCACCAATAGGAAGGCCAGTGGTCTTGGTATAGGCATTTACAGGTGGCACTTCGGCCTGCTCAATGATCTTGTTGCTGAACTGGGAGAACATCCCTCCAATAGACAATGTCAGCGCCCCTATCTTTTTGTTGTAGTTGGTACTGATTTCAAAACCCTTGTTCACCACTTTGCCAAGGTTAACAAAAGGAAGGATACCACCAAAAACAGCCATAATACTGTTGTTCTGTGTGATAATACCTGAGCGGCTGTCCTTGAACAAGTCAAAGCTGATGTCCAAACCCTTCAACAAGCTCGCATCAAATCCAACATCATACTTAAAACTCTTTTCAGGAGAAATAGCGGGGTTGGCAGTATAGGAGAGTATCAACCCAGCGTTGCTGCTCAGCGAATTGTTTCCGGTATTGTACGAGCCATTGGATACAAAATATTGCTGGTATAAATAGCGACCGTTATTGGTATCATCCCAACCCGACAAACCAGCTGAACCACGCAATTTCAGCATGCTGAACAGTTTGCTGTTTTTCATGAAATTTTCTTTCGACAATATCCAGCCTGCGCCAATGGATGGGTAGGTTACCCATTGCTTTGATGGAGAAAAATTATCGGAACCACTGTACCCAAAACCAATCTCTGCAATGTACTTTTCATTGTAGGTATAATTGAACCTTCCACCAATGTTCAAGAAATTGTAAAAGATGTTGTTCCCACTGTTGTATCCCTGGCTGTTGTTGTCTGAATCGGTAATAAAAGCACTCGCAAAATAATTAACAGCCCCGGAAAAAGCATGACGGCCAACTGTACGATCATAGCCTGCAGTCAGGTTGATTTGCTTCCAATCGTATTGGTCTTCAGGCGTTGTTCCATTGGCACTGATATCCGTCGTATTATCATTGGTTGTTTTTATGCCATTGTCATACCGAGCATATGTTGAAGTCTTGCTGGACCTTGATCTTGTCCAGGTATTGAAGGAAACTGCTTCGCTCAAGTACAAACCTTTGGTGATGAAATCCAAGCGTTGCTTTACCAAGAAATTAGCCTGTAATGTTCGGTCCTGGGTGGATGCCCATCCCAATGCGTTGAGGGATGCAACAGGATTCGAAGGGTACAATGTGGTTCCAGACCAGGCACCAGAAACCTTGTCCTTGACAGGATAAATCAGCGATGGATAACGGGCCATGTTATCCCAAAGGTTTGGTCCATTGAAGTTGGGATAACGCCTTTCCTCAATTCTTCCACCAACATCAATCTTGGCTTCAAAGATTTTAAAGAAACTAAAGTCAAGGTTTGTTCTGATGTTGAAACGCTGGATCTGTGCATTCGATGTTTTGTCGTTTGTGGGCACATTGTACAGGCCTTGGTGCTTCATGTAATCCAGCACAATGGCATACTTTGTACCAGGATCTCCACCAGAGAGCGCCACATTTGCATTGGTATAACGACCAGTTTTGCGCAGGGCCTCATTGAACCAATCAACATTGGTACCCGATCCATTTTGAAATGCCTGTAACTCAGCATCAGCAAATCTTGGTTTCCATACAAACTGGTTTCCATTCAATGCATATCCATCGTTGCTAACCGCCTGGTTGTAAAGCCTTGCATAGTCATATGATCCATAGGGCTTGCTGAGGGTTATGGGTTGCTGTGAACCTGTCACTACACTTGCCTGCACTTTTTGCTTTTGTGCTCCGCCCCGCTTGGTGGTTACCCAAAGTACTCCATTTGCTCCCCGCATGCCAAAGCTTGCCAAAGAAACAGGATCCTTCAATACGGTGATGGATTCAATTTCATTGGGAGAGATGTATGAAAAATAGCCAGTGGTGGTTTGAAAGCCATCCACAAAAATAACCAATGAAGAATTGTCGTATGTGCCCCTTCCCCTTATCGAAAGCGATGCATTGTCGTATCCGGGCTCTCCAGATCGCTGCCTGACTACAAGACCCTGCAGCTTCCCGTAAAGCGTATTGGTAATATTGGCAACAGGTGTTTTGAACAATTGCTGGCCATTTACTGTTGCCGGTGGAATGATAGATCTTTCTTTTGAAAGTGAAAGCAAAAAACCTGGTGTCTTTTCAGGTTGAATATATTCTTTGACAACGACTGACGAGTCCTCCTTTTCCTGGGCACCGACAACTGTTGGAGCATGTAAAAACATGCAGGCAAACAAGGTGTAGGAAATGAATGATGGTTTATGTAGTTTCATTTTAATTGTGTTGGTTGGTCAAACGATTGGGGCTTGAAAATCAATAGCCAGGATTTTGAATGAGGTATCCCTTGTTGATTTCAGTTTGTGGAAAAGGATTGAGGAATTGACTGGGTGACCAAAACCCTTGGTAAACTTCCCTGTCGGTATAGTTGGTATTCCCGGTCAGTTTCACATTGCTCAAGTCATTGAAGGCAAATCCCCTGGCTGCTCCACCAATGATGCCATTGCCAATATTGCTCAATTTCCAATGTTTTATATCATACAGCCGATAGTTTTCATTGAACATCTCTACCATCCATTCCCGTTGAATAATGGCGCGTAGTTTTGCTTGATTGGTTTCTGTTACAGGCGGCAAACCAGCACGAACGTGTATCTTGTTCAACTTTTCAAGTGCCTTGGTAGATTGTCCCATTTCATTGTAAGCCTCTGCAGCACTGAGATAAGCGGATGCAAGACGAAAAATGGGAAACTCAAACCACCTTCTTCCACCTGCCTTATAATAAAACTTTGAGATCCTTGCCACACCATAGCCAGGACCACTTCCAAAAGTGCTGTTGTTCCTCCAGTTCGCATCTCCAGGATTTGTCCACGCATCCATTTCCCAAGGCTGAAAACTGGCCTTGAACCGGGCCTCCATCTGGTTTACCTTGGCAGTGTATTCGCTGAAGGGCCTTGTTGTTCCCACAGCGGGCCAGCTTTGATTTGTTCCATCAGCTTTCCAGTACTGTTCCAGTTGATGGGTCATCAACACATTCCCCTGACCTTGCCAATACCTCGAACAGTAGAATGCATTCATGGGAAGTTCACCCCAGTTGTCAGTAGCACCTGAAGTATTGATGAACTTGTAAGCCAAAATTACTTCAGGGTTGTTGAGCTTCGAAGTGGCATTCCCATAATCATCCAAAGGATTTCCTGTGTTGATGATGGACAAACCACCGGCAGCTTCTGCTTCAGTGATGACGGCATCTGCCGCTGCGGCTGCTTGGCTCCAAAGATTTGCATTGGTGCTCCCCAGACAAACCAGGTTATTGTTGACCCCCAAATCAAGATAAGGTGTTGCCGTATTGAACAATGGTCTTGATGCGTACAACAATGCCTTTGCCTTGATGGCAAGCGCGGCAGACTTTGTCATCCTGCCGATCAGGTTGTTGGCCCACCTCGAGGGAAGAACGGCAGCAGACTGGTCTGTCCACTTGACAACGGAGTCCAACACATTTTTCAATGAGGAACGGGGAATTTCCAAGCTACCTTCATCGTTTGCATCCAGGGATTTGCTCACAATGGGCACGCCCCCATACATGATCAACATCTGTGTATAGCGATAGGCTATAAGCGCCTGCATTTCTGCTTTAACAACTGCTTTTTCGTCAGCAGACATGTCCTTTACCTTGTCAATGTTTTCTTTGACCAGGTAACATTGCCTTATGGAAGGAAAATTATTGTTGTAGCCATCCATGTCTGTATTTGTACTGTTGGCATTCATCCCATTGAGGATGATGTTTCTCGAAAGAGTCCAACTGAAACCAAAATTCATTGCACCAGAAAGGTTTTCAGGAATCATGGCATTCCATGTATTGGCAAAGGGAAGTCCTTGTGGAATGGCCCTTCGATAGGCATTGGATATGGTACCCTGGGCCTTGATAGCTGTAGAAAATACAGAATCCAAGGTGGTGGCACTTGAAGTGGGCATTTGAAGAAAATCCTTTTGGCAACCTGCGAGAAAGGCTGCCATGGAAATCAGCACAAAATATTTAGTAATATTCTTCATTGTTATCAGCATTTAAATCATTTAAAATTGAATGTTCAAGCCGGTATTGAAAGTCCTGGTCAAAGGAAACAAATAACCGTCACGGTTTTTGCCTACATCGGCCTGCTCAGGATCGATCCCTTTGATCAATGATGATCCCCATGTGAAAAGATTGTTTCCGTTCGCATAACACCGTATTGCCCTGATGTTGGTGCGCTTTAAGAAAGTATTGTTACGCTGGAAAGTATAGGCAATTTCCATGTTTTTCAACCGTTGGAAATTGTTTGAACGGAGCCAAAAATCACTGAGCTGGCCATTGTTCGGGGCTCCAACACCGCCAAGTGAAATAGCGGGATAATAAACAGGAGATCCCTTTGCAGCTTTTTCTGCGGTCCAACGGCCCTCATACGCGTAATCAAGTACCTGTCCAACATTCTTGGCGAAAGGTGTACTCAGGATATAGCCAGATTGAGGAAAAGATCCTTTGGCAGTGCCAATAAAAAGCGCAGACACATCAAACCCCTTATAAGAAAATCCAATCGACAAATTGTATGCCACTTGAGGAAGATTGGCATAACCAATCGGCACCAGATCTGCCTGGTCAATGAAGCCATCGGCATTGATGTCCCTGAACTTCAAATCCCCCAACCTTGCATTGTTACCAAACTTGTTGAAAGGCCTGTTGTTCAGTTCTTCCGTGGCGTTGAAGAATCCATCTGTCAACAACCCTTTGTATTGGCCTATGGAATATCCTGTGGACATCATCCAAGGATATGCTGCAGGAACCTCAGCCCTGTAATCGATTCTGTTTCGGGCAAAAGAATAATTGCCCTTTAAAAAATATCCAATTTGACCAACCTTGTCATTCCACTCCGCTTCAATTTCATATCCACGGTTGCTGACCTTTCCCAGGTTCAAGGGAGGCGTATTGGCTTGTGGCACACCGAACGTTGAGGGGATCAGAGAGGATGTTACAAGAATATTGTTGCGTTTTTCCAAGAACACTGACCCGGACAAGGAAAGCTTATCCTTAAAAAATTTGAGGTCAGCAGAGAAATTGTATTTCTGTGCACGCTCCCAAGTAACCAAAGGATTGCCCAAAGCAGATTCTGTTGCACCAGGGAAATTGGGATTGGTGCTTGATCCATCACTGTTTCCCCAAAATGATCCGGCCCCATTCACCACCCATGTATTGGGAAGGTATAAATAACGGCGTCCACCAATCTGATCATTTCCTACTTCACCATATGATCCTCTCAGTTTTGCCCAACTGATGATATCGTTTTTGTGGAAAAACGACTCGTTGGAGATGATCCATCCTGCAGAAAGTGCAGGAAAGATTCCAAACCTGTTCTCTGGTGCAAAGTTTTCTGTGCCATTGATGCCCAGGTTGAACTCTGCAAGGTATTTTTGGTCAAAATTATAGGTTGTTCTGCCCACCAATCCCATCAATCCAGATGGAATATTAAAGGATTGACCATTGGCGGTATAGCGTTGTGCATTACCCAACAGGAGTCCTGAAACATTGTGTTTTCCGAAATTTCGCCTGTAGTTGATCGCCGCCTCGACATAGAGTTTTCTCCAGGTGCTGTTGCCCTGGTTATCTGAAACGGAGGGTGGATTTACGCGGCCTCCAATGAAAATAATTTTCCCAGGATTCCCCGGATCCCGCATTGCGGTATATTGAGGTATGCTGTTCACACGGCTGAAGCCCTTTGAGTAACTATCATCATACCCTATGGTTACATGAGACTCCAGTCCTTTGGTTAAATACCCCATGTTGTGTTTTAACTTGAGTACACTGCTGAGCAAAGTCGAATACATGGTTCTTGTACCGCCTGTCAGCAGTTGCGCCAGTGAACTGTATCCGGTTCCTCCTTTTGCACCCAGTGGATTGGTAGGCTCTCCGGGAAGTCCGATGAAACCCGTCACCAATTTTCCATCAACAATTCCAGGTCCGGTAAAAGGACTGTTCTCAAGGATGTTTTGAATGATGCCCTGGTATCGATTGGCAAAATCACTTGCACTTCCAGAACCAGCAACCCTGTTCACAACTGATTGACCACTGATGTTAAAATTGAGCTGGAAGTTTTTAAACACGTCAATATCAAAATTTGACTTGAAATTGTAGCGCTTGAAATTGGGATTGGTATTTGAACCAGCATATTTGGTGTTCGAAAGAATCCCATCCTGGTCAAAGTATCCAAGGGAGGTAAAATATTTCACTTTAGCAGTACCGCCAGAAACATTGATGTTATACTGACTTTGCTTGCCGGTTCCACCGAACTGCTCATCATAATAATTGTGACTGGTATAGTAAAGTGCAGGACTATTTTTCAACGCCTCTTTTTGTGCTGCACTGAGGTTGCTCATCGCATCAACCATGGCTGGAGTATAATCCCTGTTGTTCTGGAACATCCACAGTTCATCATTGGTGAACAGCAGCCGATCAAGGCTATTGTCTCCGGCAGCCTTAGCATTGAAAACGGCCTCATTTCTTAGCTTGGCAAAACGATAAGAATCGATGGTCTGAAAAATAGAAGTGGCTCTGGTAAATCCCTGGTTCATGCTGAAACTGAACTGCGGCTTGTTCACTTTCCCCCTTTTGGTGGTGATGATGATTACACCATTAGCACCGCGGATACCAAAAACAGCAGTCGCTGATGCATCCTTCAATACACTGATGGACTCCACTTCGTTGGGGTCCATTGCATTCAATATGGTATAAGGCTGCTCTGTGGGTTGTTGAATACCATCTATAACCACCAGTGGATCCTGCCCATTGAGGGTAGCAACTCCCCTTATTCGGATGGAGGTTGTATTGAGACCGGGTTCTCCACTGGCCTGGAGAGCACTGATACCTGCAGTACGTCCGACCAACATGTTGGTGATGTTCGCAACAGGCGTTTGCACCAAATCTTTCCCGGAAATGGTGCCAACTGCACCGGTAACAGTGGGCTGCTTTTGTTCCCCATAACCAACTACAACAACTTCATTGAGTTGGGTAGAAACGGGGACCAACTTTACTTGTAACTCGTTTGCATCGCCAACAGTAAGCTGTGCGGGTTTATAGCCCACACTGCTGAACAACAGAATCGCACCCTTGATGGCCTTGATACTGAATGCACCACGCGAATCAGAGACAGCATTCCCCTTTTTGTCTTTTACTTTTATGGTAGCGCCAATGACAGCATCCCCCTTTTCGGCATCAAGAACATAGCCGGAGATGCTTCTTTCCTGCCCGATCGCTATGGCAGAAAAAAACAATTGGGAACACGCCATCAAAACCATGGCGGTTAAAAATCTTTTTCTCATTATGGCAATTTTGTTATGTGCAACAAATTAAATAAAAATATTTGAAGACCTTCATAAAATATATCCATGTACTCAAGCCAAGGCCAGATCGTTAAACAAGAGCAACACGCTAAAGGCGACTGGACGCTTGAACGCAACTTAAACAGGGGTTTTGACAAGATTATCAATATACTAACCCAAAAGCAGATGAAACAATTGATTGTGCTGATTGCATTTTTGGTCATAGGTCAGGTTGTCAATGGACAAGATCATCCGCCTGGACGCATCATTTGTGCATCGCAGAGTGAAAAACTATACACCGGATCGCCCTCCATTCTTGTGCTCAGCAATGGAGACTATCTTGCCAGCCATGATTTTTTTGGCCCGAAAGCCATGGAAAATGGGGGGCTTGGAACCACCAGAATTTTTGTTTCAAAAGACAAAGGAAAACATTGGCGTTTGCGAACGACCATAAAGGGCCAGTTTTGGAGCACCTTGTTTCAACACAAGGGATCCATTTATATTTTTGGCACAAGGGGTGGTGTAAATGATTGCGTCATCCGCCGTTCAAACGACATGGGCCAGTCATGGTCTGAGCCCAACAACAGCGAAACCGGACTCCTCTTGCCCAAAAATGGCAACATGGGTTACCATTGTGCCCCCATGCCGGTAACCATTCATGCAGGAAGGATCTGGCGGGCATTTGAATACACCCCTGACAAAGGCTGGGGTCAATTCCAGTCCCTCATGTTAAGCGCTGACACCTCTGCTGATCTCCTTAATGCCAAGAATTGGACATCCTCCAACCGTCTGGCATTTGATATGAATTGGCAAAAGGACTATACCTGTTGGCTGGAAGGAAATGCTGTAGTGTCACCATCTAATCAAATGCTCAATATCTTAAGGGTAAATTTTAAAGGGGATGATATTGCAGCAATGACAACCGTTTCGGAGGATGGAACCAACATCAGCTTCAATCCCAAGACCGGCTTCATTAACCTTCCTGGGGGATGCAAGAAATTCAGCATCAGGTACGACGGGGTATCCAAGCGATACTGGTCACTGGCCAACTATGCTCCCATTGCAGAAAAGGAAAAAGCGAAGGCGATGAATCATGCATTGGAAAGGGCAAGGAATACGCTTGTCTTGATTTCATCTGAAGACCTCATCCACTGGAAAAAACATTACACAGTGCTTTACAGTCCGGACATCAAACAGCATGGATTCCAATACGCAGACTGGACAATTGAAAAGAATGATATCATTGCAGCCGTTCGAACCGCATACGGAGAAAAAACAGATGGCTCCCATGATGCAAACCATATTACCTTTCACAGGATAAGGGATTTTAGAAAGAAATTGAAAAAGGAAATTGGGGATTGAGGGAATTATTCTTGATTGACCTTGCAAGCAATAAGCCTATGCATTGCGCTTACTCATCCTTTCATAAACACCTTCAAGGCAT
>JAIPBY010000042.1 GCA_021738605.1 Chitinophagaceae bacterium
TCCACAAAGGATCAACCCAAACAAAGCCAGCAGTTTCGAAACAGTAAAGGTTGTTTGAATGAGTTTACCTTCTTTAACACCTCTTGTATTGATCTGCGTCAGCAAAACAACCACCGCAATCGAGACCAACTGTGCTGGATATATTTTTACAGAACCCAGTGTGAAAAGGATATTTTGCTCCTGCATGTTCAGTGCCGGGAAAAAATAGCCGGCAAATTTTGCAAATGCCACACCAACAGCCGCAATGGTTCCTGTTTGGATGACAGCAAAAAAGCTCCAGCCATAGAGAAATCCAACCAACGGATTGTAGGCTTCCTTAAGATATACATACTGCCCACCTGCCCTGGGGTACATGGCACTGAGTTCTCCATAACTGGTAGCGGCAATGATTGTCATGATGCCTGTGATCAGCCAAACTGCGATACCCCATCCAGCGCTGCCCACATTTCGGGTGATATCAGCTCCTACAATGAAAATTCCCGATCCTATCATTGACCCTGCTACAACCATGGTTGCATCGAGCAAGCCCAGGCTTGGTTTGAATTCGTTTTGCTGTGACATAGTGCTATTTTGGTAAAAAAAATCCCGGTAAAGAACCGGGATTTAAGATAAGAAATTCAAGTCTTAAATTATTTTTTATCGCCAGTTTTATTATATGCCGCATTGAGGCCAGCGACTACTTCATCGGTGATATCTTGAGCAGGATCCTTGTAGAACAGGATGTTGAGCGCAGCGGAATAGGAGAAGATATAACTGTAGGCCTGTTTCTTGTTGTAATCAACCAGGAAATCATTGATTCTTTTTTTTAGGTCTTCCATGGTTTTAGAACCTTCCGCAGCTATATTGTTCTCCAGCATTTGTTTTTGCTGATCGAGGTTCTGCATTTTTCCCTGATAAGCCCTTTGGAAGTTTTCATACTCTGCCTGGGTAATGGAATTTCCCCTTTGCGCAAAAGCATTTTTTTCAGCTTCTATTTTCTGGAAAGCATTGTTCAGGTCTCTGTCTGCACTCTCTTTCTTTTTCTCAAACTCCTGCATTTTCTCTTTGTAGAAAACATATTTTTCCTGAATGCTGTCCAGGTCTACATAGGCCAACTTAAGGGCTTTTGCCGTATCAGATTTTACGGAAGATGACCCTGTAGCACTGCTGCTATTTTTTAAATGTAAAAATAGCATTACGGCAATACCCGCGCCGAGGATAATGTTGATCAGTTTTTGGTTCATTGGTTTAATTTAATAGTACAATATGAAAAGGGAGCAGTTACCTGCTCCCTTTGAGTGTTTTATTCTTCCTCATCAAAGCTCATCACTTCTCGTGTGGTCTGAAGGAGTTCATATTCCTCCTTGCTTCCTACCAGAATGTTCTCATAATCCCTCAAGCCAGTACCAGCTGGGATATGGTGACCTGTGATAACGTTTTCTTTGAGTCCAAGCATGTCATCCACTTTACCTTGGATGGCGGCAGATGAAAGCACCTTGGTGGTTTCTTGGAATGATGCGGCAGAAATCCAGCTTTGTGTTCCAAGAGAAGCCTTGGTGATACCGAGGAGAACCGGCCTTGAAGTGGCTGCTTCTGCATCACGGAATTCAACGAGCTTTCTGTCGGCCCTGCGAAGGATGGAATTTTCTTCCCTGATTTCGCGCAAGCTGGCAATCTGTCCGGCTTTCAAGACTTCTGAATCACCTGGTTCTACAACTACTTTCTTGTCATAAATCCAATCATTCTCCACATTAAAGTCAAAACGATCTTCAAGATCTCCCTCAAGGAAACGGGTATCACCCGGATCAACGATTTCAACCTTTCTCATCATTTGACGAACAATCACCTCTACGTGCTTATCATTGATTTTCACACCCTGCAAACGATACACCTCTTGGATTTCATTCACAACGTACTCTTGTACTGCAAATGGACCTTTGATGGAGAGGATATCACCAGGTGCAACCTGTCCGTCAGACATTGGCGTACCTGCTTTTACAAAGTCACCATCCTGAACCAGGATCTGGCGTGTGAGGGTAACAAGGTATTTTTTAACGATACCATCTTTTGCCTCAACAGTGATCTCACGGTTACCACGCTTGATGGCACCGAAGCTAACCACACCATCGATCTCAGAAACAACGGCAGGATTTCCTGGGTTCCTTGCTTCAAAGAGTTCCGTTACCCTTGGAAGACCTCCAGTGATATCCCTCAGCTTACCGAGGACCCTTGGAATCTTCACCAGTACCTGACCGGCAGTTACCTGATCTCCCTCTTCGATCACAATATGTGATCCAACGGGAAGGTTGTATGTTTTTTCGTCCTTGCCCAATACCTTGAGTGAAGGAATTCTTGTTTTGTCTTTGGACTCAATAACCACTTTCTCCCTGTGTCCAGTTTGCTCATCTGCTTCTTCGCGGTAAGTGACACCATCAATAACATTGTCGAAGGCAATCTGACCTGCGATTTCAGCAACAATGACGTTGTTGAACGGATCCCATGTGCAGATGATATCTCCCTTGGCAACTTTCTTTCCATCGGCGATGGCAAGAACAGAACCATAAGGAACGTTGTTGGTGATCATTACGCGGTCGTTCTTCACATCCATGATCCTCATTTCAGCCGTACGACCGATAACAATCTGGATGTCTTTTCCTTCGTTGTTCTTGGCCTTAACGGTACGGAGTCCGTCAAACTGCACTTCACCATCAAATTTGGCGATGAGGTGTGATTCAACAGAAGCAGACCCCGCAACACCACCCACGTGGAAGGTACGGAGGGTAAGCTGTGTACCCGGTTCACCGATTGACTGTGCAGCGATAATCCCGACTGCATCACCACGCTGGGCAATATTTCCTGTAGCGAGGTTAAGACCATAACAATTCACGCAGCATCCGCGCTTGCTCTCGCAAGTAAGTACTGAACGTATTTCAATGGTTTCAATGCCTGAATCTTCAATTTTCTTGGCAGTATCTTCATCAATCTTCTGACCTGCACCAACCAGGAGCTCATCAGTTTGAAGATCGTACACGTTGTGCAGTGAAGTTCTACCAAGGATCCTGTCGTACAATGGTTCAACGATGTCCTCATTGTCCTTCAATGCACTGGTGGCGATACCCCTGAGTGTTCCGCAATCCTCTTCTGTAATGATTACATCTTGTGCAACGTCTACCAGACGACGGGTCAGGTAACCGGCATCAGCCGTCTTAAGGGCCGTATCCGCAAGACCCTTACGGGCACCATGCGTAGAGATGAAGTATTCCAATACACTCAGACCATCTTTGAAGTTGGAAAGGATCGGATTTTCGATGATCTCAGAACCGGATGAACCACTTTTACGTGGCTTGGCCATGAGTCCGCGAATACCTGCAAGCTGCTTAACCTGCTGCTTGCTACCCCTTGCTCCAGAGTCAAGCATCATATAAACAGAGTTGAAGCCCTGCTTATCTGTTGCCATCGCACGGATGAGTGTTTCTGTAACTTTTGTATCGACCCTTGACCAAATGTCAATGATCTGGTTATACCGTTCGTTGTTGGTGATCAATCCCATGTTATAATTGTCCCATACTTCCTGGACTTCTCCGGAAGCCTGCTCAATCATCGCCTCTTTAGGCACATCCAACACAAGGTCTTGGATATTGAATGACAATCCACCCCTAAATGCCATGCGGAAACCGAGTTCTTTGATGGCATCGAGGAATTTGGCAGTTGTTGGTACATTGGTAATCTTGATGATATTACCAATGATTTCGCGAAGGCTCTTTTTGGTGAGCAATGCATTCACAAAACCAACTTCACTTGGAACAGATTGGTTGAACAGCACACGTCCTACGGTAGTTTCAAGGAGTTTGAACTCCAGGATTCCTGCATCATTCCTTACATTGGTTTTCACCTTGATGTAAGCATGAAGGTCGACCTTGCCTTCATTATAGGCAATGATCACTTCCTCAGCACTGTAGAAACGCATACCTTCTCCTTTGACCACATCAACATCGGTATTGCGCTTTCCTTTGGTGATATAATACAAACCAAGCACCATGTCCTGAGAAGGAAGGGTGATGGGTGTACCGTTTTGTGGGTTGAGGATATTGTGTGATGCCAGCATCAAAAGCTGTGCTTCAAGTACGGCTGCATGGCTGAGTGGTACGTGTACCGCCATCTGGTCACCGTCAAAGTCAGCGTTGAAAGAAGAACAAACCAGCGGGTGAAGCTGAATAGCCTTACCTTCTACCAATTTGGGCTGGAAGGCCTGGATAGACAAACGGTGCAGTGTTGGGGCACGGTTCAGCATGATCGGATGACCTTTCAATATGTTTTCGAGGATGTCCCAAACGATCGCTTCCTTGCGGTCAACCAGCTTGCGGGCTGATTTTACGGTCTTTACGATACCCCTTTCAATGAGCTTTCTAATAATAAACGGCTTGAACAACTCCGCTGCCATGTCTTTTGGAAGACCGCACTCATGGAGCTTCAACTCTGGCCCTACAACGATAACCGAACGACCAGAATAGTCAACACGCTTACCAAGGAGGTTCTGACGGAAACGACCCTGCTTTCCTTTCAACACATCACTGAGAGACTTCAAAGCACGTCCGCCTTCTGCCTTAACAGCATTTGACTTACGGCTGTTGTCAAACAATGAGTCAATCGCCTCTTGCAACATCCTTTTTTCATTCCTCAAGATCACCTCAGGCGCCTTAATCTCCAGCAAACGCTTGAGACGGTTGTTCCTGATGATTACCCTGCGGTAAAGATCGTTCAGGTCAGATGAGGCAAAACGGCCACCATCCAAAGGAACCAATGGTCTGAGTTCTGGTGGGATGACAGGGATATATTGCATAACCATCCATTCAGGACGGTTTACGATTCTTGAATTGGCATCACGGAAAGACTCTACAACGCTAAGACGCTTCAATGCATCAGCCTTACGCTGCTGTGAAGTTTCTGTTGCTGCAGAACTCCTGAGGGTATAGCTCAATGAATCAAGGTCGATTCTCAAGAGAAGATCATGCACGGCTTCAGCACCCATTTTGGCAATGAACTTATTGGGATCTTCATCCGGAAGGTATTGGTTTTCTTTTGGCAAGGTATCCAACAGGTCAAGGTATTCCTCTTCAGTGAGCAGGTCTCCTTGTTTTTTCCCTTTATCCTCCATGATACCCGGCTGGATCACTACAAAACGCTCATAATAAATGATGCTTTCCAGCTTCTTGGAGCTGATGCCCAGCAAATAACCAATCTTGTTTGGAAGGCTCTTGAAGTACCAGATGTGGACGACAGGAACAACAAGCTTGATGTGTCCCATGCGCTCGCGGCGTACCTTCTTTTCGGTTACCTCTACACCACAACGGTCACAAACAATACCCTTGTAACGGATCCTCTTGTACTTTCCACAAGCACATTCGTAGTCTTTTACTGGACCAAAAATCTTTTCACAGAACAAACCATCACGCTCAGGCTTGTAGGTTCTGTAGTTGATGGTCTCTGGTTTCAACACTTCACCAAAAGATCTATCCAGGATAGAATCCGGGGACGCAATACTGATGGTAATCTTTGAAAAAGAAGATTTTGGGCGATTGTCTCTTTTGATAGCCATAATAAGATATCTGTTTTACAATGTTCTAGTACCACTATAGCTTCCCTGTCCGGCTGTGTACAGCCAATCAAATATTATTGAAAATCAATAATTTGTGAACAAACAGGTTAGAAAAAAATAGGGGCATGCCAAATTTAAGGATGGCAAAAGTACTCAAAACAGCCGAAATAACAATAATTTTCTTTTGAAAAAGGTGTTTTTTAACTGTTCGTCAACGAGGCAGCCCTGATCCTGAAATGCGAGGAGATCACCTCCTGAACAGGCACGTTCTTGATTTTGCTTTCCAGCCAGGAAAGGATATCAAGGTACATGAAGGACCGGCTTTCCATCGGACTCCCCTCTACCCGCTTCAGTTTCTCAAAAAGGTCCAGAAATCCTTGTTTCAATGCAGCCTTGTTGAGGGCAAATGCACTGCGCAGAAACGCAAAAATCTCATTTTCCACCACACTGAGGTTTTTCATTTTGGACATGAACCGGTAGACCGAACGGACCTGACTTTCCAGGATGACATCATTTCCCATTTCGTAATGGGCAATCATGTGAAGCAGGCGGGCATAACATTGGAGATCAGTGCGCAGGTCCGCTTTCCAGTGGATGATCTTGTTCAGGTAAACAATGGTATTGTCGTAATCACCGCAGCCGAAATAGAGGCATGCGAACTTGTAATAAAAAATGAATGTCCGGTGTCGGTCAAGCTGCATTTCAAATTCTACCAACTTATCCTCAATTGCGGGCACCAGGTTCAACCCTTCAGAAAAGCTGCCATCCAAAAAATGCATGTTGATCTTGGCAAGATTGAGATACACAAACCCCTGCACCCGTGTATTGATGTTGGCCTGGCCTTCCTTGGATGCATAAAAGTCTTCAAAGCGTTTGATGTCCTGACCAAATTTTCTATCATTGCGCAACATGAAATGGGCATTAAGCAAGTTGTGCATCCCCTTGATGAAATGTTGTGGTTCAACCTTCATCATCTGGGGTTCCTTCTCGAAAAGATCAACCCAGCGCTGGCAGTTTTTATAGTATGTCAGGAAATCCTGAAGGATAAAGCCAAACCAGGCATGGCTTTGGAAAAAATAAAGCTTTTCATAAAAGCCGGGGTGTTCCCCTGCCCTTTCGGGCATTCTTTCCAGAAAAAATTGCCTGATGGCTGCTTCATCTTTTTCATCGCGGATATGGCCATTTTTTATGTACCAGCCATAGAGTTGCAATGCCAAACTGCTGAGCTTGCCCACCATGGCCAATCGAGCGTTCAACTCTTCCACTTCCTGGGTCAAGAGTTCAGCCCTGTCTTCGAAGCTGCGGGTAATATGGAGGGTTTCAATCTTCTTTTCAAAAAACAATGCCTGTAACCAAAACGTCATCTGGTGATATTGCTTTGCCAGGTCCTTGGTTTTTTGGAGCATTTTAAGGCTCTGGTGGTAAAGGCCCTTGTTATAAAGCATCCGGGCATAATCAAGCTGCTCATGAAGTTGCATGTCAACAGACTGTTCATTTCTGATCAGGCGGAGGCTGGACAGGATCTGCTTGTACAGGTGGGCCTTGAGGTTGGACAGCTGCTGTTTTTGTATGGTAGGATTGCGTTTGAGTACCCATTCTTCATCATAAACATCTGCCTTATCAATGGCATCAAAAAGGGTAATTATTTTAAGGTCATCAGTGGCTGCATTCCTCCCTACATATAGTTTGAAATTACGCTTTTCCCCTTTTTCAAGGGTCTTGATGAGCAAAAAGAGTTCGTCGGCAGACCGGTTAGGCATCGTAAATGTCTTTCAGTAAAATCCTTGCCTGGCATGCATTTCAGCAAAATCCATGGCGTTTACACAGCGTAAATTACGAAGCATTTTGGGTAAAAAAGAAAAAATGAATGCCTTACCTTGTTATGAAGGCCATTTAAACTCCCTCAAATTGGGGTAAAATGGCAAAAAGAAAAACATGACAGATCAAAAAATTTTCATCTTCGATACTACATTGCGCGATGGCGAACAGGTGCCTGGTTGCAAACTCAATACAAAGGAAAAAATTGAATTGGCCCTTGCATTAGAGGCCTTGGGTGTAGACATCATTGAAGCAGGTTTCCCCATCTCCAGCCCAGGTGATTTTGAGTCGGTGTCAGAAATTTCCAAAATCATCACCAATGCGACAGTATGTGGCCTTTCCCGTGCAGTGGAAAAAGACATTGAAGTGGCCGGTCTGGCGCTGAAGCATGCCAAAAGAGGAAGAATACATACTGGTATTGGCACATCTGATTCACATATCAGAAGCAAATTCAACAGCAACAGGGACGAAATCCTGGTCAGGGCGGTTCAGGCAGTCAAATGGGCCAGGAATTTTACCGACGATGTTGAATTTTATGCTGAGGATGCCGGCCGTACAGACAATGAATATCTCGCAAGGGTTGTAGAAGCGGTAATTGCTGCCGGAGCTACAACGGTGAATATTCCTGATACCACAGGTTACTGCCTGCCAACCCAGTATGGCGAGAAAATAGCCTTCTTAAAAAACAATGTATCCAATGTAGACAAGGCCATCCTCTCCTGCCATTGTCACAATGACCTTGGTTTGGCCACCGCCAACTCAATCGCCGGTGCCATGAATGGAGCCAGACAAATCGAGTGCACCATCAATGGATTGGGTGAACGTGCAGGGAACACTGCTTTGGAAGAAGTAGTAATGGTATTGAAACAACATGCAGATTTGGGGCTCTACACCAATATAGACGCAACACAACTCAATCCGCTGAGCCAATTGGTTTCTGAAACCATGCGCATGGCAGTTCAACCCAACAAGGCCATTGTAGGGGCGAATGCATTTTCCCATTCTTCAGGAATCCACCAGGATGGTTTTTTGAAAGATTCACAAACCTATGAGATCATCAGACCCGAGGAAGTGGGTGCGGCAACTTCAAAAATAGTTTTGACCGCCAGGAGCGGAAGATCAGCACTGGCCTATCGCTTCAAGAATTTGGGACATGAATTCAACAGGAACGATATCGACTTTTTGTATGATCAGTTTCTACAATTGGCAGACACCATCAAGGAAGTGCAGGATGCAAACCTAAAGTCACTGGCCATGCAATACCTTGAAAAAAAATAAACAAAAGTGAGCGACAACAAACATATTGTTATCATACCAGGAGATGGCATCGGACCAGAGGTTACGAACCAGGCCATTCGTGCACTTGATGCTATTGGAAAAAAGTTTGGGCATCAATTCTCTTACAGCTTCGCCTTGATGGGCGCAGATGCCATCGACAAGACAGGAGATCCACTTCCGCAGGAAACCATCGACCTTTGCCAGCAAGCTGATGCTATCCTGCTGGGGGCTGTAGGTCATCCCAAATACGACCTTGACCCGACTGCGAAAGTCAGGCCTGAACAGGGTTTGCTTAAAATCAGAAAAGAACTTGGGCTTTTTGCCAACATCAGACCGGTATCAACTTATCCTTCCCTCTACCATTTGTCTCCGGTAAAATCAAGCCTGCTGGAACATGTAGACATCGTCATCTACAGAGAATTGACCGGTGGAATATATTTTGGAAAAAAAGAGTTGAATGAAGCAGGAACGGTGGCATCAGATCTTTGCATTTACAACAAAGATGAAATCACAAGAATCGCCCATCTTGCCTTCAGCCATGCACAACAGAGAAGGCGCAAATTAACCCTGGTAGACAAGTCCAATGTGCTAGAAACGTCGAGGCTTTGGCGAAAAATAGTTACAGCAATGGCTGGAGAATATCCTGAAGTTGAGTTGAATTGCATGTATGTTGACAATGCAGCCATGCAGCTGATCATCAACCCGGCACAATTTGATGTGGTCCTCACTGAAAATATGTTTGGCGATATCTTGAGCGATGTAGCCAGTGTATTGGCGGGGTCGCTTGGCATGTTGCCCTCTGCATCGATTGGTACTGGAACTGCTTTGTTTGAACCAGTTCACGGTTCCTATCCACAAGCAGCAGGAAAAGACATTGCCAATCCCGTTGGCGCCATTCTCTCTGCAGCCATGCTCTTGGATCATCTTGGCATGAATGAAGAGGCCAATACCATCAGGCATGCAGTAGAGTGGACAACCCACAATGGATTTGTTACCAAAGACATTGATCCGATGAATTTCTATTTCACTTCAACCATCGGAGAACTGGTCTGCGATTGCATCATGAACAAAACGGATGAGGCCATTCACAAGGCCAACATACAAATCAGAAAATCAACCATTATTTAATTACAATAAACATACCATGAGCGAATTGAACAAATACAGCAAAACCATTACGCAGGACCCTACACAACCTGCAGCACAGGCCATGTTTTATGGTATTGGCCTTACTGACGTGGACCTGGCCAAAGCACAGGTAGGTATTGCCAGCATGGGCTGGGATGGGAATACATGTAATATGCACCTGAATGAATTGGCAGCAGAAATCAAAAAAAGTGTTTGGGCCCATGACCTTGTAGGCCTTACTTTCAATACCATTGGCGTCAGCGATGGCATGTCCAACGGAACGGATGGCATGAGGTATTCTCTGGTAAGCCGTGATGTTATTGCAGATTCAATTGAAACAGTATGTGGTGCTCAATACTACGACGGACTCATCACCGTACCCGGTTGTGACAAAAACATGCCTGGCTCTATCATGGCCATGGGCCGTTTGAACAGGCCTTCGATCATGGTCTATGGCGGCACCATTGCTCCAGGACATTATAAGGGTGAAGACCTGAATATCGTTTCTGCATTTGAAGCTTTGGGAAAAAAGATTGCTGGTCAACTGGATGATGCCGATTTCAAGGGCATCGTCATGAACTCTTGCCCAAGTGCCGGAGCATGCGGTGGAATGTATACTGCAAACACCATGTCATCTGCCATTGAGGCATTGGGAATGAGTCTTCCCTATTCTTCTTCTAATCCGGCATTGAGTGATGACAAAAAAAGGGAATGTGTTGAAGCAGGAAAAGCCATCAGGCTCCTGCTGGAAAAAGACATCAAGCCTTCAGACATCATGACAAAAAAGGCATTTGAAAATGCATTGACCATCATCGTTACCCTCGGTGGCTCAACCAATGCAGTGCTGCACATGATTGCCATGGCGCACAGTGTTGGCCTTACCCTTACACAAGACGATGTACAGGCCACCAGCGACAAAGTGCCCGTTATTGCAGACTTCAAGCCGAGTGGCAAGTACTTGATGGAGGACCTGCACAATATTGGCGGATTACCATTGGTCATGAAATACCTATTGAGCAAGGGAATGATTCATGGAGACTGCATGACCGTAACTGGAAAAACAGTTGCAGAAAACCTTGCATCAGTGCCTGAGATAGAGTTTGAAAAACAACAGATCATTCGCCCGATTGAGCACCCGTTCAAAACAAGCGGGCATCTTCAAATCCTTTACGGCAATATTGCAGAAGGTGGAAGTGTGGCCAAGATCAGTGGAAAAGAGGGTGAAAAATTCGTTGGGCCTGCCCGGGTTTTCAATGGAGAAAAAGAACTCATCCATGGCATCAGCAGTGGCAAGGTTCAAAAAGGTGATGTTGTGGTGATCAGGTATGTAGGGCCGAGAGGCGCCCCTGGAATGCCTGAAATGCTGAAGCCTACCTCAGCCATCATTGGCGCCGGATTGGGCAAAGATGTTGCACTGATTACAGATGGCAGGTTCAGTGGTGGAACCCATGGTTTTGTGGTAGGTCATATCACACCTGAAGCTTTTGATGGCGGTACCATGGCCTTGATTGAAGATGGAGACATCATTGAACTGGATGCTACCCTGAACAAAATCAATGTAATGGTGGAGCAAACTGTTCTTGATGAAAGAAAAAGCAATTGGAAGCAACCTCCATTGAATGCAACAAAGGGAATCCTCTACAAATATGCAAAACAAGTAACTACAGCTGCAGAAGGCTGTATCACAGACAAATAAAAACCAACGTATGCAAACCGAGACGATCAATGAACAAATAGATCCTGCTGTTGCACCCATTGAAATTACAGGTAGTGATGCAGTGATGCGTGCGCTTGTTGCTGAAGGTGTTGAAATCATCTTTGGATACCCAGGTGGGGCCATCATGCCCATTTATGATGCCCTTTACGATTACCGCGATCAACTGGAACATATCCTGGTAAGACATGAACAAGGCGGTATTCATGCGGGTCAGGGCTATGCCAGAACCTCAGGCAGAACAGGTATTGTATTTGCTACCAGCGGTCCAGGAGCAACCAATCTGGTTACAGGACTGGCCGATGCTATGATCGACTCAACGCCCCTTGTCTGCATCACCGGTCAGGTTTTTGCACACCTGTTGGGTACGGATGCCTTTCAGGAAACTGATGTCATCAACATCACCACCCCTGTTACCAAATGGAACTATCAGGTAACAGATGCCAATGAGATTCCAGAGGCCCTTGCCAAAGCATTTTACATTGCCAAAAGTGGAAGACCTGGTCCTGTATTGATCGACATCACCAAAAATGCACAGATTCAGAAATTCAGCTTTAGCGGTTACACACCCTGCAACCATATCCGCAGCTACAGACCGAAGCCTGTTGTTCGAAAAGAATTTACCACGGCTGCTGCGGAAATGATCAACAAGGCAGAGCGCCCATTGGTTATCTTTGGTCAAGGTGTAATCCTGGGCTGTGCCGAAAATGAATTCAAGGCCTTCATCGAAAAATCAGGCATGCCTGCAGCCTGGACCATATTGGGTTTGAGCGCACTTTCTACAGACCATCCTTTGAATGTAGGCATGTTGGGTATGCATGGCAATTACGGACCCAATATGCTCACCAATGAATGTGATGTATTGATTGCAGTGGGCATGCGTTTTGATGATCGAGTCACAGGAAGGCTTGACCGTTATGCAAAACAAGCCAAAGTAATTCACCTGGACATTGATCCATCAGAGATAGACAAAAACGTGAAAGCTGATGTTCCTGTCTGGGGAGACTGCAAAGAAACACTTCCCATGATTACTGCTTTGCTGGAGAAGAAAGACCACAGCCAATGGGTCAATAAATTCAGCGAATGCATGGAAAAAGAAATGGAGGCGGTCATCAATGAAGAGCTTCATCCATCAACGGATATCCTCACCATGGGAGAAGTGATTGAGCAGCTCAATGTATTGACAAAAGGCAATGCGGTCATCGTTACCGATGTTGGTCAACACCAGATGGTGGCCTGTCGCTATGCCAAATTCAACCAGTCCAAAAGCAATGTCACCTCAGGCGGACTGGGCACAATGGGCTTTGCTTTGCCTGCTGCGATTGGCGCAAAATATGGTGCCAAAGAAAGAACTGTTGTCGCGGTTATCGGAGATGGTGGCGTTCAAATGACCATTCAGGAACTGGGCACCATCATGCAGAACAACATCAACGTAAAAATCCTGATCCTTAACAACCGTTTCCTCGGCATGGTAAGGCAATGGCAGGACCTGTTCCTTGAAAAAAGGTATTCATTTGTAGACATTGCAAGCCCTAACTATGTAACCGTAGCCAAAGGATACAACATTGAAGGAAACTCCATTGAGGAAAGAAAAGACCTCATCGGTGCGCTGGAAACCATGCTCAATCATGATGGTCCATACCTGCTGGAAGTCTTTGTAGGAAAGGAAAACAATGTATTCCCCATGGTACCCCAAGGCTGTGGCGTTAGTGAAATCAGACTTAAATAAATGACCATGAAACAGGAATATACACTGACCATTTATACGGAAAACCAGGTTGGATTGCTCAACAGGATTGCCATCATGTTTTCAAGAAGGAAGATCAACATTGAAAGCATGAATACATCCCCTTCAGAGATTGAAGGCATACACCGCTTCAATATCCTCATCAACGAAACCGAGGAAGTTGTGAGAAAAATCGTGAGACAGATTGAGAAGCAAGTGGATGTGCTCAAAGCCTATTTCAATACCAATGATACCATCATTTGGCAGGAGCTTGCGCTCTACAAGGTGCCTACAGATATCATTGCAGAAAAAGTAAAAGTGGAAAGGCTGCTGAGAACCTATGGCGCCAGAGTAGTTGCCATAAGGTCTGATTATACCATTTTCGAAACAACAGGACAAAGGGAAGAAACAGATACCCTGCTGAAGGTGTTGGGTGAATATGGCCTGATTGAATTTGTGAGGAGTGCAAGGATTGCCATCATCAAGGACAGCAAAGGCTTTCACGAGAAAC
>JAIPBY010000043.1 GCA_021738605.1 Chitinophagaceae bacterium
TATGTATATTCAAGGAGCATGATCTATGACCAAAACGGTGCAAACGGTGAGTCTACTGATCTGATCTACGTTCCAAAAGACTTGGCTGACTGGAGCAAATTCGCAGAAGCTTATACTTCTTCTGGCGTAACGTATACAGTTGCTCAACAGTGGGCTGCTTTTGATAATTACATCACCAACGATAAATACCTGAACAAGAAAAGAGGTCAATTTGTAGATAGGAATGGTTCAGTTCTTCCTTGGAGCCACTTGTTGGATCTTAAAGTACAACAAGACATCGTTCTTGGAAAAGGTGCCAACGAGCACAGGTTCTCTGTGATATTCGATATGTTCAACTTCACGAATTTCCTCAACAGGAATTGGGGTAGGGTAAACGCAACACCAGGTGTTGATTCTTACTCGCTCGTTAGCATGGAAGGGTACAGGGTAACAGGAACAACTCTCACCCCAAGATTCACTTACAGGAATATATCAAACCGTACAGCTGCTGATATCCTTGATATCCGTGGAAGCAACTATCTCTCTACCCGTTGGAGAGGTCAGTTCACTGTCAGGTACAATTTCTAATTGCTTCTAATACACTTCAAAATAGAAGGGCCGGGGTTCAACTCCCGGCCCTTTTTTTGTTCATCCACCTCTTGGATGAATTCTCATATGTTCATAACCTGCTTGGATTAATTCTCAAGAGCAGCTGTAGGCTTGACCCGTTTCTTGCGTTCAAAAAACCTGTCAAACTCAGTCCTAAACGATACATTTCCACCAGTACGATCCCGTTTTCCTGAAGTAGATAGCATATCAAAACTACTTCTATAAAAGAAGGAAGTCCTGAACTTTCCATCCGGAGTAATCTTGTATTCAACATTCACGTCTGGAAGAAAAAGAAATGATTGGGCACTGTTGGTGAAGGTATTTCCTCCTGCAGCTGCAAAATTAAAATCACTCCCAAAGGTGATGATGAGCTTGTCATCCAGCATGGACTTGATAAACTGCAGGCTCACATTTTCCCTGAAATTATTCTGTCCGCTTCCTGTATTTCCTGTTGAGCCGGTGATGCCTGTCATTGTCCTTGAATAATTGAAATTGACATCAACAGTAGATCCCAGGACTTTTGAAAAAAAGTTTTGGACACTGCTTGCAAGAATTCCATTGATCACACCGGAAATGGTTGTGTTGAGCAGCTCACTGTTAAGGTTGCTCGAAACAACTGCTGCCTGTGGGGCAAAGCTCTTGAAAACGATCAGGTAGGTGGATTGTTTGCTCACTTCCAGGGGGTCGCGGTTGATATTTTTCAGTTTGCTGTCAATGGTGGCATTGTTCCTGACCGTACTGTTTTGTGGGATGGCAATCTGGAAGGTAGGGTTGGGGCTGGACAAAGTTCCAGAGAGGTTACACCGCACTTCCACATCACTGATTTCCCTGAGTACATCAGCGCTGACACCAGAAACAGTTGAACTGCTGGGGTCTGTGAACAAGGTGCTCATCCTTACTTTTTCGGCCAGGTACAGCGCATCAATATTGATTTCGGCATTCAAGGGATCTCCTGTCCAGCTGATATAGCTCCTGCCACCACCCAGCAATTTGAATGGTTTTTTGAACACATCCTGAAAGTTGAAATTATAGCTCCCGCTTTCGATGTTAAACCGTCCAATCATGGACAGATTTTCTTTGGTGCCGGTATGGATATTCAAGTTACCATTGCCTTGACCTGAAATAACATCCCCCGTGAGTTCATCCAGCACAACATTCATTTTCAACAAAGGAGAAGCTGTCAAATCCAGGTCGATGATCAGGTTTGAGATGGATTCTGAAGCCTTCATCTTCATCTCATCTCCATAAGATCTCCACACAATATAGTCCACATCTGCAGCCTGTTTGCTACTGGTTGAGGTAAGGATATCAATGATTGAACTGTCAACGGGCGCACCGCTGACATACATTTTTATTTGATTTTCAGGTCCGGTTATGTTGAAATTGAATTTTGCAATGGCCTTGCCATAGAAAAGATTGTTGTCTGTTCTACCGGTATTGAGCACCAGCAATTTTTTGGATGTAGCACTGATGTTGTAACTGAAATCCCTGAAGAAATGATGGTCTAAACTTCCTTTTAACGAGGCAAGATTGCCATTGGCATCTTTGAGTTGAATCGTGCCCAGGTTGATTTTTCCGGGAGAAAATTCAATCACAGGATCTGCCAGCGTATAGCTGCACTGTGTATATGCCACAGTAACCTTGGCGTTGGATACTTTTACTGCGCCTGTAAAATCAGGTTCCTTGAGGTTTCCGGAGATGCGCAGCTTGCCATTTCCCAAACCATCCATCTGGCTGAACACAATGCCAAGATAGGGTTGGAGCAAGGACAGTTTGACATTCACGACGTCAATATCTGTTTCAATCTTTTGCTGGCTACTGTCTTTCAGGTCAAGTTTCCCTTTCACCCCGAATTGATAGTTGAGGTTTTTTGATTCAAGGAAATAGCTGGCTTGCTTCTCCTTGCTGTCCCAGAATGCATTGATGGATGTCAGGCCGATAGAGTCATTCTCAAACCTTGTTTTATCCGTTTGGGCATTGAGGTAGAGTTTGAGGTTGTTGAATGGATCTTCAATGGTCAAGTCTCCAGAGGTGATGCCCTGAATCCTCGGCTCTTTCAGCACAAAGGGCAGAAGATCGCCTAAGTTCACCTTTTCTAAGGTAAGAATGATGGTCTGCTCCCTGTCTGCAGCAGGTGGGAGCGTGATCAATCCGATCGATTGTTCACCATTGGTTAGCCTGAAATTACTGGCGTCAAATTTAGCTTTGCTGATCAATACCTCGCTGTCCTTCTCAATGTTCCATGTTTTTTCGTTGAACACAAGTGAAGATGGATTGAAATGAACAAGAATGCCATCTTTCAGGTTGTTGACGGAAGCGGAAAGTTTAGCACCATACTGCGATGACTCAGAAAAAGTATTGATGTCAACAACAGAAACATTTTTGGAAGACCTGATGCGGATTTCATTGTTAGGGAAGAAAAGGCTGTCGTTGAAAACCACTGAACTTGTTTTGGAGGCAATCACCAAGCTGTCTGATCCACCAGCAGCATTCATTTCAAAGTCATATATCGATAGGTTTTTATAGACAAGTTTGGGGATGTTTGCAGTAAGGTTGAAATGCTTGTTCTTGGTGTCGATGTCACCTTCAATATTGCTGTAGTTCAAGCCGCTCACACCAATATCGAGAATTTGTAAAAGAGATGCAGCGTTTTTGAGTTCGAAGCTGAAAACAAGGTCCTGGTCTTTTTTGAGTGGCGCAGATTTTTTGAAATAAAGGGGATAGTAACTGCTGAAGTATTGGTTGAATGTGGCCGGAAGTTCTGCAAATTCAAAATGCCCCTGCATCTTGGCATCAATATCCTTCCCCAACAAGGTCAGGGATCGGTAATCCTCTACCTGTTCAGCCCTGAAAGTGAGGCTATCAAATACAAAGGCCTGATTCCCCCTGAACACACTCAGGTTTGTAAAACGGGCAATGCCATTGATGTTATCAGGGTTGTTTCCAATAAGATCCATCTGTGTTTTCCCTGAAAAAGTCAGCGGCATGCTGGTCAGGTTGAGGGCTTTTAGGTTAGATAGATGAATTTGGGCATCCACAACTGTTCTCGGCATTTTGCCGCCAAGGTTGATGCTTGTTGACAGTGCGGCAACGAGGTTTTTATCATCAATATCCAAAGCAGTTTCAAGGATGTCATTAAGGTAACTTCCTCTTGCATTGATATCTGTATAATTGTACTGGTTGAAAGCCAGGTTGCTGAGGTTCGCATTAAATTTGATGCCAGCCTTGGCATTCCCGGAAACACTGTATTTTCCTGCAATATTCCCAAGCTGTTTTATATTCAATAGTTTCCCAGCTTCCAATCCATTGATCGTTCCGGTACTGCTATAATTCAATGCATTGGTGCCTATCTGCTTCAGGTTTGTAATGGTGTTTACACTGCCCAAGGCAGTATTGAGCAAACCCTTTATTTCCATGTTCTCTCCCTGCGCGATTACATCTCCCTTGAAGCTGATCGCACCCATCGGTACAAGATCAATGCCCAATGATTTTTTAAGGCTTGGTAAAAGTGTGTACAGGTCCTTGGCAGCACTGATGGCAGTGGCATTGGTCAGCCGATAACTGGTCTTTGCAACATCCGGAAGCCCTTCAATCTGGAGTTCGCCAGATAGGGTAGTGAGGTTGCCATATTCAATCATCATTTCTTTTGCAACCAGGTCTTTTACTGCTCCCTGCACTTTTCCATTGAGCCCCAAGCTGATGTTTTCATCCTTTAGGGCAGGGGCAAAAAAGGCAATATCCTTGAGATTCAGGATGCTGTTGGCGATGTTGCCCTCCATCCTGACCTTGTTGACGAAGTCGGCCATGTCATCAGTGAAATAATCATAGCCCATGGAAAAGGCATTGCCTATTTTACTGTAAGGGGTTTCGATGGAGAGGTTGGTGAAAGCCATGATGGTAGGGTCCATCTTCACGTTGGCAAGCAAAGACCTCACTTCGAATCCACTGCGTTCTTTTATTTTCAGTGAGAGCTGTCCCGACAATGAGTCGTTGTTCAACTCCAGGTTCTTTATTCCCGCGTTGATGGCTGAAAAATGCATGTGTGCACCATCAAAATAGTCATATGTTTTTCTGCTGGTCTCAAGATCGCTTTTGAAATTTCCAGCTTCCAGGCTGATGGATTTGGCGCTGATTGTCCACTGACCGGGATTCCAGTATAATTTTCCGTTGATTCTTTTTTCTGTTTTGGGAATCAAAGACCTGGGCCTCTTGCCGGTGTATTGGTGCAGTCCGAAATAAGGTTGGTTGATGACCAGATTGTTGAGCTGAATTTTTTTGTGTTGAAGGTCGATGAGGTCTGCTGAAAGAGAAAGCTTTGAAATGCGCAAGTCTTGGTCTTCGCCGCGCCATTGGTCCTTTACTTTGTACCTGATCTTTTTTAAATCCAATGCAGTGATGTTCAGTTTCAGATCAGTGGGCTTTCCATTGCTGGTCTTTCCCGAAGAAAATGCGTCCAGGATGAACTGGTAATTCCAGGTGCTGTCTTTGCGGTAGGTATTGATGTAAACATTTTCCAGGCCTGCATAACTGACTACAATATCTTTTTTCAGGAAAAACCAGTTGCTGATGTTTAACCTGATCTGGCCTGCATGCAAGAGGGTGTCATTTGAACGGTCCTTTACCAGTAGATCGTTGATGGCAAATTTGTTGAAAAGGGAGAAGTTGACGGAACCGATGCTAATGGGTATGTTCAGGTTTCTGCTGATGGTCTTTGTGGTATAATCCACAAGCCTGTTTTGAACATAGGGGATTTGGATAAGCATCCATAGGACCAACACCAAGACAATGATGCCGCCCAAAACAAAGGAGCCTATTTTAACTGCTTTTCTCAGAGGAGGGGTTTGTGGTAAAGTTAACCAATCCTCACTATAGAATGACCTCTGCCAAAGGATTTAACCGTTAATTGAATCTGAAAAAATATCAATAGGCAGTTGCGTGATCATCGCCCCTTTTATCGGCTATCGCTTCAATCGATTTCAACTTCTTTCCGGTCCATTCCAATTTAATCACTTCTGTTCTTCCAATTTGTCCACGGTTGGTTATGGCGTACCCCATTTTTTCCAGGGATGTTTGCAGGCTTTTGGGGAAATCATTTTCAACCATCACCTGGTCTGGAAGCCACTGGTGATGGAACTTTGGATTGTTGACCGCGTCAAGACTGGACTGTTTGAAGTCGATGATGTTTACCAGCGTTTGGAAAACTGAAGTAGGGATGGTCGTGCCACCAGGAGTGCCCACTACCAGCCAGGGTTTCTTGTCTTTCAGTACAACAGTCGGTGTCATGGAACTGAGCATCCTTTTTCCTGGCGCAATGGCATTGGCTTCTTTGCCAACTGCACCAAACATGTTCGGCACACCTGGCTTTACGCTGAAATCATCCATTTCATTGTTCAGCAGGAAACCTGCACCGCCAACAACAGTCTTTGATCCGTATCCACCATTGAGGGTGGTGGTTACACTGACCACATTTCCAAATTGGTCTGCCACTGATAAATGGGTGGTTTCATCGCTTTCCGGATTGACCTTACCGGGCTTTACCATATCACTGGGGGTTGCCTTACCAGGAATGAAGTCCTTCATCCTTTCTTTCAGGTAAGTTTCACTTGAAAGGGTCTTCACGGGAACCTTTACAAAGTCCTTGTCTCCCATGAATTCTGCCCTGTCTGCATACGCGCGCCTTTCCACTTCAATCATCAGTTGCACGGCAGCGGGAGAGTGAAATCCCATGGATGCGATGTCCCTGTCTTCAATCATTTTCATCATTTGCTGCATCAGCAAACCACCACTGCTGGGCATGGGCATACCGATGACAGTATGGCCCTTGTAGTCAAAAATGATGGGATCCCTTTCTGCTGCCGTATAATTTTTCAGGTCTTCCAAGCTGATTTTTCCACCACCTCTTTTCATTTCTTCCGTGATCAGTCTTGCAGTCTCGCCTTCATAAAAACCTTTCATGCCATTGTCGCGAATCCTTGAAAGGGTTGCGGCCAGGTCTTTTTGCACCAGGGTATCACCTGCTTTCCAGGCCTTATCTTTAACAAATGCAGGGCGAACGGTATTGTATTTTTCAAATGCTGATTTGCTGCCATTCAAAGACCTCGCTTCAGCGGCAGTAATTGCAAATCCTTTTTCAGCCAATTCGATGGCAGGTTGGATCAGGGCAGCAAAGCCAAGTATTCCATATTGATGTGATGCGAAAAGCCCTGCAACTGTTCCCGGCACTCCGCTGGCAAGATGGCCGTTCTGGCTGAGGTTCAGCAAAGGATTGCCATCCTTGTCGAGGTACATATCGCGCGTTGCGCTACCTGGGGCCTTTTCCCTGTAATCAATGGAAATGGCTTTCCCTTTGTTTGTATACGCAACCAGGAATCCACCTCCGCCGATATTTCCTGCCCCAGGATAAACTACAGCCAAGGCCAATTGTGTGGCGATTGCAGCATCAAATGCATTTCCCCCTTTTTTGAGGATTTCCAGACCCACCTGGCTGGCCAGCGGGTGAGCAGATGAAACTGCGCCTTTGCTGCCATTGGCCATTTTGTTGATGGTGTATTGGTAGGGATTGATCTGTGCTGAAGCCATGCAAGACAACAAGACCAATGTCAACGCCATCAACAGATGGGCAGCATGCAAACGGGTGGAAATCTTTTTCATTCCATAAAGATAGAAATCATTTTAAAAGAATATGGTATCTGCCTTAGTTCTTAAGTCCTATTTGATTATTTTTATTCACGTAACCAAGCTTCTATTCTGATGAAAATATTTCTCATGCGATACCTTTCGGTATTAAGGTTTTTGTTCATTGTGCTGTTCATTTTTGCTGTTCATTATAGCGCTACTGCACAAAAGCAGGTAGCTGCCAGCAGCAGTGAAATCCTGCATGCCATGAAGCGATTGAATGTACTGGGCACTGTCATGTACATCGCCGCCCATCCAGATGATGAGAATACCCGTTTGCTGGCCTATATGGCAAGGGATCGTAACTACAAGACCGCTTATCTCGCCATGACCCGTGGAGATGGTGGGCAGAACCTCATTGGCGATGAGCAAGGCATTGAGCTGGGGATGATCAGAACACAGGAACTGCTTGCTGCCAGAAGGGTGGATGGGGCAGAACAGTTTTTCACCCGTGCCTATGATTTTGGATTTTCAAAAAGAACCGAGGAGGCATTGGCCATGTGGGACAAGCAAAAAGTATTGTCAGATGCAGTCTGGGTGATCAGGAATTTTAAACCTGATGTCATCATCACCCGGTTTCCAGAAGACAGCAGGGCAGGACATGGACACCATTCCGGTTCTGCTGTGATCGCCAGAGAAGCTTTTGTTGCTGCTGCTGATCCAAAGATGTTTCCTGAACAATTCAAATTTGGTGTTGGCCCCTGGAAGGCCAGGCGCATCATGTGGAACACTTTTAGTTTTGGTTCTTCCAATACAACAGCAGAAAACCAGCTCAAGATCGATGCAGGAAGCTTTATTCCCTTGCTGGGCAAAAGCATTGGTGAAATAGCAGCTGAAGGCAGAAGCCAGCACCGAAGCCAGGGATTTGGTTCAGCATCTACAAGAGGATCCGCAACAGAGTATTTTATCCATACGCTTGGCGAAAAAGCAGAGAAAGATCCCATGGATGGTGTAGACTGCAGCTGGTCTAGGGTAGAAGGTGGATTGGTTGTCAATGCATTGGTCAATAAATTGGTGGAAACCTATTCCGTGAATGACCCTTCAGCTTCTTTGCCCCAATTGATTGCCATCAGAAAAGCCATCCAGGCCATTGGCGATGTCCATTGGAAAAGGATAAAATTAAGTGAAGTAGACAGGATCATCCAGTTGACTACAGGATTGCACCTGGAAGCATTGGCAGACCGGTCATTGGTCAAACAAGGTGATTCCATCAGGGTGAATGTTTTGCTCAACAACCGTGCTGGTGCTGATATCAATATTGGTGAAATCAGTTTTGAAAATACAAAGGCTGGACAGGGCATGGGGTTGAAAAAGAACGTCAACTGGACATACAGTTTTTATGTTCCAGTATCAGCTTCTAAAAAAATATCACAGCCCTATTGGCTAGAACAGGCCATGGAAGCAGGCTATTTTAATGTGGATGACCAACAGCTGATTGGCATGCCAGAAAACAAGCCCGCTTTCACGGTCAATGCCATGTTAAATATCATGGGAGAAATCATTCTCTTTGAAATACCTGTGCGGTACCGGGTGGTAGATCCTGCCAAAGGAGAATTCTTTCACCCTGTATATGTGCTACCAGCCTCTCCGGCAGCGGATAAAAAAATGGAAACAATTGCTTACGAGCATATCCCAACGCTTACATATTTCAGCAATATTGTCAAATTTGACCTGCCCAAGGATTTGAAGACCACTGGCAAGCGCATTGGCTATATCACCGGAGCCGGAGACAAGCTGCCCGATATGATCAGGATGATGGGATTTGATGTAACAGAGTTGGGCAAGAGTGATATCAATCAAGGCAAACTGAACCAGTTTGATGCAGTGGTGGTGGGCGTTAGGGCCTACAATGTGAACGAATGGATGGCTGGAAAACATGCCATCCTGATGGACTATGTATCCAATGGGGGCAACCTCGTGGTGCAGTACAATACCAATAGTTTTGCTGGCCCTATGCAAAAAACAATGATGGGCCCCAGGCCGTTTACCATTTCCAGAGGGCGGACAACAGAAGAAGATGCCGATGTAGCTTTCTTGGATGAAAATGATCCATTGCTGAATTTCCCCAACAAGATCACCAAAAATGATTTTTCGGGATGGATACAGGAGCGGGGCATTTATTATGCTGAAAATTTCTCACCAGATTACAAAGCAGTACTTTCCATGCATGACAAGGGTGAGGCCGACCTCAATGGAAGCCTGATCGTTAGAAATGAAGGCAAGGGCAGGTTCATTTATACCGGCCTTGTATTTTTCAGGGAGCTTCCTGCAGGTGTTCCTGGCGCATTCCGTTTGTTTGCTAACATCATTTCCAATCCGAATAAAAAAATCAATGGCTCAAAATAACAAAAGAAGGTCTCCTGTTTTTGCCATGGTGGTTGGTTTGGGACTCGGCCTATTGATTGCTTTGGTCAGGAAAAAAATTGCATTGGGATTATTGATCGGAATCCTGGTAGCCGCCATCATCTATAAAAGGGACAAACGATGAGTGTTGTAGACTGGTCAGTACTGGTGCTCACCATTGTTTTGGTTGTGCTCTATGGTGTTTACAAGGGCAGAGCCACCAAAGACATTGATGGCTATTTTAGAAGCAGCAAGCAATTGCGCTGGTACATGGTGATGCTCAGTGTGATTGGTACCCAGGCCAGTGCAGTTACTTTTTTATCTGGTCCTGGTCAGGCCTATGCAGACGGCATGCGGTTTGTACAATACTATTTTGGATTGCCCCTGGCGATGCTGGTCTTGTGCATCACCTTTGTTCCCATCTTTCACAAGCTCAATGTATACACCGCTTATGAATTTCTAGAAAAGCGGTTCGATAAAAAGACCCGTTCTTTCACAGCTTTTCTATTTCTTTTGTCCAGGGCATTGTCTACCGGCATCAGCATCTATGCACCTGCCATCATCTTATCATCCGTACTTGGTTGGAACATTTATGTTACCAATGTTTTGATGGGGGGAATTGTGATCCTCTATAGCATCAGTGGTGGTGCCAGGGCAGTTGCCTATACACAGCAACTGCAGCTGGTCATCATTTTTTCAGGGCTATTTCTTGCAGCCTATTTGTTGATTGATATGATGCCCCAGGGGATAGGATTGGGTGAAGCTATTTCCATAGGACAAGACCTTGGTAAAATGAATGTGATCACCACAGGAATGACCGATAAGGGATTTGATTGGTCTGATCGGTTCAATATCATCAGTGGGGTGATTGGGGGTTTCTTCTTGGCCCTATCCTATTTTGGTACAGACCAAAGCCAGGTGGGAAGGTACTTGTCTGGCAGCTCCATCAAGGAAAGCCGTATTGCCCTGATCATGAATGGGATTGTAAAAATCCCGATGCAGTTTTTTATTCTTTTTATAGGTGTCCTTGTTTTTGTCTACTATATGTTCAATGCTTCTCCGCTTTTTTTCAATCAACTGGCCATTGATAAGTTGAAAACAACAGCCTATCATGATCAGGTGGTTGCCCTCGAACAGGACCACAAGGTTATTTCTATGGAGAAGCAGGATTTGTTGACAACATTAAAAGGGAAGGATCCTGCCCTTTATTCGGCTGCCTTGCACGGTATTCAACAAAAAGAAGCTGCCCTTCGCCTCAAGGTCAAGAAAATGGTAAAAGAGTCGGGTATTCTTGTAGAGAATGCAGACACCAACTATGTATTCATCCGGTTTGTCATGGACCACATGCCCAAAGGATTGATAGGGCTGCTGATTGCAGTGATTTTTCTTGCAGCATGGGGTAGCATTTCGGCAGCCCTGAACTCACTTTCAGCATCAACCCTGATCGATTTTCACAAACAATACATCAATGCAAATCCTTCCGAAGCAGAAGCATTTAAATTGTCTCGCATGTACACCCTTTTTTGGGGAATGTTCTGCATTATTTTTGCCCAGTTTGCTACCAATCTGGGTAGCCTGATTGAAGCGGTAAATATCCTGGGCTCTTGGTTTTATGGCGTTATGCTGGGTATTTTCCTGGTTGCGTTTTACCTTAAAAAAGTACAAGGGAATGCCGTCTTTTATGCGGCCATCCTGGGAGAGATAGTTGTGATTGCCATGTATGCATTTACCGACATCGGATGGTTATGGCTCAATGCCATTGGAGCCATTGCAGTAGTGGTCTTTGCGGTTGTTGCTGAAATTGTATTGGGAAAGAAACAAATCGCTGAATAGTTAACCCAGGATGGGTATTTCATTTAAGTGCCTCGGGCGGGAATCGAACCCGCACTCGCTTTTTCGGCGAACAGGATTTTAAGTCCTGCGTGTCTACCAATTCCACCACCGAGGCATGCGAAATGCATGAAGGAACAAACGAACTTAAACTAAAAATTCCATCAGAGATGGAATTTTTGTGAGCGGAAGACGAGATTCGAACCCGCGACCCCAACCTTGGCAAGGTTGTGCTCTACCAGCTGAGCTACTTCCGCATTGTGTGTAAGAACATAAGGGGTGCAAAAATAAGAATAAGATCTTAATCTAAAAAGAAAATTCTTATTTGTATTTGGGCGTGTACTGAGTACTTTCAGGAACTTCCACTTTGGGTTTTCCTTTGTAGCGCATGCTGTACAAACCATAGCATCCACCCAGTACAAAAGCCATAAAGGCGAAGAGCTGGACGTGAAACAGGAATCGGGAAGAGATTACCCAGTTTCTGCCAAAGTCTTTCTTTTCAGCGATGTCAGTTGTATTCTGTTGCATATGTTTCTTTTGCTCGGCAAAAATAAGGAATCAAGTTTATTTTTCAACTGCAGTTTTCAACAATTTCTGAAAACCTGTTTTTGCCTTTTACAAAATGTTGCCAAACCACGCTGCCCATGTATCTTCCAGCGATTTTACCATTTCTTTTCACAGGGGAAATACTTTTTTTCTGACCAGCAAGCAACCAGCTGAAAAACCCAAAATGGGCTTTCATGATAGCAGTAAAAAAGTAGGCCTGTCCTGAAATCAGGTTTTTCCAAGCGCTGATGGCATCCAGCAGGAAACGGAAACTGACGGTCATCAGAGCATCCATTCCTTCGAGGTTTTTCCAAAGCATGATCAGGTTGTTTCTGAAGTTGAGATAAATTTTCTTGGGATTGTTTTTGGCAAGGGTTCCTCCACCAATATGGTAGATGATGGATGCCGGGCAAGACATGATCTGGTGGCCTGCCAATTGTAATCTCCAGCAAAGGTCAATCTCTTCCTGGTGCGCAAAAAAGTAACCATCAAATCCGCCGACTGCATCAAATGCTGAATGCCTTATAAACATGGAGGCTCCCGATGCCCAGAATATAGGTCCTGGCTTGTCGTATTGGTGCTCGTCTTTTTCAAGTACATCAAATATCCTTCCTTTTGAAAATGGATAACCGAATCTGTCTATCCAACCGCCTGCTGCTCCCGCATATTCAAAACTTTCCTTGTTGTTGTAATCCAATATTTTGGGTTGGATGGCAACAACATCCGGATTTTCCATGAACATGTCCATGATGGGCTCAATCCATCCCGGGCTAACTTCAATATCAGAGTTCAGGAGCACCATGAATTCTTCATCTACATGCCTGAGCGCCCTGTTGTATCCGCCTGCAAATCCTTCATTGGAAGGATTGCGTATGATTTTAATAGAAGGGTAATGAGATGATGTCCAATCAACAGACCCATCTGTAGAAGCATTGTCTGCCAGGTAAACAACCATGTTGGGGTAGGTGGATGCGAAAACAAAGGGTAAGAATTGTTCGAGATAATGTTTGCCATTCCAATTCAGGATGACAACTGCAAGTCTAGGATGAGAATCAGTTGGTTGCATGTGTTTAACAAATTTAGGTCCTATCTGCCTAAAAATAGCTACTCCATTTTTTCATGTCTTGATTTTTACATAAATTTGTCATCCCTCGGGCCCAGGTGGCGAAATTGGTAGACGCACTACCTTGAGGTGGTAGCGCTGGAAACGGCGTGCTGGTTCGAATCCAGTCTTGGGCACAAACGCCCTTCCAACGAAGTTGGAAGGGCGTTTTGATTTGTGAGCGTTGAACGCTCGCATTCAAAAGCGAACAAATCAAAACGCCACTCCTCGCCGAAGGCGAGGGAAGGGCGTTTGTAGCCCCCTCGCAAGACATCTTGGATCACTGAAAGTAATCCAATCAAAATGCCAATTTTATTGATTCATCCGTATCTTTCATTTCATATATTTTTCCTCATGCAAAGATTCCTTGGCCTATTCATAATCGCCTTTTTCTTCCTCTCATTCAGTTTTCCGCCCAAAGAAAAATGGATCAAACTGTTCAATGGCAAGGACATCAATGACTGGACGGTGAAGATTTTCCATCACGAAGTGGGCGACAATTATGGCAACACTTTCCGTGCTGAAGATGGCATCATAAAAGTCCGTTACGACAAGTATGAGCAGTTCAACAACCGCTACGGGCATCTTTTTTACAACAAACCTTTTTCTTATTTCAAACTGAGGTTTGATTACC
>JAIPBY010000044.1 GCA_021738605.1 Chitinophagaceae bacterium
ACCATGGCCATTTCATTGATTGGCCTTCCCTTGTTGGACTTCGCCTTAACAATGATCTCATTTTCCAAAGACAAATCGTCCTCCATTTCAACAACCAACACCAACTCCTTGCCCGACTCAACCTGAAGGTTGTTCAACGTAATGGGCTTGTAACCGACATGGCTTATTTTAATGGATTGACGGCCCACAGGAATGCTACTGAGTGTAAAATTTCCTTTACCATCCGAGATGGCCAGTTTCCGCTCAGCGCCAATCCATTCAATGGTTGCCCCAGCCAATGGGTTTTTGATGAAACGGTCAGCAACTGATCCCTTGATGGTTTGAACCAGCAACTGTTGGGCATTGGATTGCAGTCCCAACAAACTAAAAAAAACAATAAGCCTTAAATATAAATTTGCCATTTTCTTCGAAGCAATTTAATCAGGCTGGGGTAGATTTCAATAAAAAAATACCAATTGGTAATTTTATCCGAACTTGACCAATACCGCAATGAGCCAGCATATTGTCATGGAAAGCTTTACACCAGCATGGTGGACCTGCATTAGTTTCGTAATCGGGGTCATCATTTTATTGCTGCTGCTTCCCAAATATATTGATTGGGCAAACCATGTCAACTATCCAAAATGCTTGGGTTTGCTGCTGCTCTTGAACTTGGTTATTGAAAATATCTACAGCATCTCCCTTGGATCCTGGTCCATTGAAAACAATTTACCCCTGCACCTCTGTGGAATCAGTACTTTTTTATCCGTTGCAGTACTGTGGCGCTTCAACACTGCTATCGCCCATGTATTGTATTACTGGGGACTGACAGGAGGAATTCATTCCTTGCTGACGCCAGAGTTTGATTTAGGGACGGATGGATTTTTCTACTACGCATATTTTATCAGCCATGGTGGCCTGCTGTTTGCCTGTCTTTATTCCATCATTCACCAGGGCTTCAAACCTGAAAAAAATTCATGGCTCAGGGTTTTCCTGATCACCCAGTTTGCTGCTCTGACTATTGGCGTATTTAATTGGGCCTTTGGATCCAATTACATGTATTTGTCCAGTCCTCCCATTGTCAAGAATCCACTGATCATGGGCGATTGGCCCTGGTATATCCTTGTTTTTGAAGGACTTGCATTGGCACACTTTTTTCTATTCTACAAGCTTTCCCGTCTTTGGAAATAATGGCTATATTCGCTATGTGTATATATTACACATCAAACAACCCATATGACCCGCCGATTATTTATTTTTGCCATTGCCCTTCTTTCTTTGAGTGCTGCTCATGCCCAGTTGTTAAAATGGTCTCCAGCTTTCATGCAAGAGGGATCATCCACCATCAGCATCACCGCCAACGCGATATTGGGAAACAAAGGATTGCTTGATTATGCACCTGCCAATGATGTATTTGTGCACATCGGCGCCATCACCAACCTCAGCACAGGTGCTGCAGATTGGAAATATGTCAAGTTCACCTGGGGAACTGTAACGGGTGCAGCCAATGCGGCCAGCACAGGCAGCAACCAGTGGACCTTTACCATCAATGGTGGACTGAGGAGTTTTTTTGGTATCACCAACAGTGCAGAAAAAATACAAAAGATTGCCATCCTGTTCAGGTCTGGCAATGGAAGCAGGGTGTTGAGAAATGAAGATGCCTCAGACATGTATGTTCCTGTATACGACAATGGAAATTTTGTACGCATTGATGACCCAGTTTCTCATCCCAATTTCAACAGGAGCCTGGTTGCCATCGACAAGAAAATCGGAGACAATATCAGCATCACCGCCAATGCCACCACTGCTTCAGATTTAAAAGTCTTCCACAATGGAAGCCTTATCGGTAGCGCTTCATCAGCAACGACAATCAATGCAGCCACAACCATTGTTGCAGGTGGCACACAAAAATTCATGGTTGAAGCCAATTTTGGCAGTTCAACTCCCTCAAAAGACAGTGTATCCTTCTTTGTTCCCGGACCCGCCGCTGTTGGTGCATTGCCCAATGGAATTGCAGATGGCATAACATACGAAAAAGGCGATACCTCTGCCTACCTTGTGCTTTTCGCTCCAGGAAAGTCGAGAATAGCTGTCATTGGTGATTTCAATAACTGGACCGAAACCCAAGAGGGGCAGATGAACAAGACCCCCGACGGCAATCGTTTTTGGATAAGGCTCAGAGGACTTATCCCGGGCACAGAATATGCCTATCAATACCTGATAGACGGATCATTGAGGGTGGCGGATTACAATACAGAAAAGGTACTTGACCCCAACAATGACAGCTTCATTCCTTCATCAACTTTTCCCAACCTGAAAGCGTATCCCACCGGAAAAACAACCGGCATTGTTAGTATTCTGCAAACAGCAAAACCTGCATACCCCTGGAAGGTTCAGAACTTCAACAGGCCAGACAAAAGGAACCTTGTCATCTATGAATTGCTGATCAGGGATTTTGTTGCCACAAGAAATTTTCAAACACTGAAAGATACCCTGAGCTACCTGAAAAGACTGGGCGTGAATGCCATTGAGCTCATGCCCTTCTCTGAATTTGAAGGCAACCTGAGCTGGGGATACAATCCCAATTTCTTCTTTGCCCTGGACAAGTTTTATGGTAATGAAACTGCTGTGAAGGATTTTATCGATGCCTGTCATCAGCAAGGGATTGCAGTGATCATGGACATGGTGTTGAACCACGCCTTTGGATCATCCCCCCATGCCCAAATGTACTGGGATGGCACGAATAACAAGCCCGCTACCAACAATCCCTGGCTCAATCCGGATGCGAGGCATCCCTTCAATGTAGGCAATGACTTCAACCATGAATCACAGGCTACCAAAGACCTGGTTGCCCGGGTAGTCAGGCATTGGTTGACCAACTATAAAATTGATGGATTCAGGTGGGACCTTTCCAAAGGATTCACACAAACCAATAATCCCAACAATGTTGGGGCCTGGGGAAATTATGATGCCAGCAGGGTGGCAATCTGGAAACGTATTTACGACAGTAGCCAGGCTGTTTCTCCCAACAGTTATTGTATTCTTGAGCATTTTGCAGACAATACAGAAGAGAAAGAACTTTCTGATTACGGAATGTTGCTCTGGGGAAATGCGAATTATAATTTCAACCAGGCCTCCATGGGCTACACACAAGACAGTGATTTTGGTGGCATTGCTTCACAAAAAAGAGGCTGGGCAAAACCACACTTGATAGGATACATGGAAAGCCATGATGAAGAGCGGCTCATGTACAAGAACCTGAATTTTGGCAATCAATCTTCCTCTTATTCAACAAGGGATTCAATATCAGCGCTCAAGAGGATGGGACAGGCCGCAGCATTTTGGGCAATGATTCCCGGGCCAAAAATGCTTTGGCAGTTCGGAGAATTAGGCTTCCCCTACTCCATCAATACTTGTACGGACGGAACCGTCAACAACAATTGCAGGCTTGATAACAAACCACTTGTTTGGAACAACTTCAATGATGTGTTGAAGAGAAGTTTGTTTGATGTGTATTCCAACCTGATCCGGTTGAGGTTAAAACCCAACTACCTGACCACCTTCATCACAGACAAATATACCTTTGATTTCAGCGGTACTGTAAAAACGATGCAGATCAATGAAGACTCTTTGAAAGTTGTAGTGGTTGGTAACTTTGACATCACTGCAAAAACGGCATCGGTCAATTTTCCTTCCACCGGCACCTGGTACAGCTATCTTACCAAAACTTCCATCAATGTATCTGGCGGTGCTTCCAATCTAACACTACAACCTGGCGAATACCATGTTTACCTGAACAAGGACCTCAGCAGCAACCTGGTTACAGCGATTACCAATCCTGCTTTGCCGGTGTTGGATACCAAACTTCAGCTCTACCCCAATCCAGTCATTTCCAACACAACACTCTCCTACACACTTGCTAGCCCAGAACAGATAACTATTAATTTGGTATCTACAGATGGCGCACTCATTTCAAGGCTTTATTCTGGATTAAAACCAGCAGGAAAACATACCCTGTTTGTTGAAAGAAATTATTCTGGTCAAGCCAAGATTAAATCAGGTGTTTACATGATCATGCTTAAAACTTCAAGGGGGCAAAAAGCAGTTAAAATCCTATTTCATTGATTCTAAAAAAATAAGCCCTATTTATTAACAATTTGGTAATCCGAGGAAGCTTTTTGATTTTCTAATTTGGTCAAGGATTGTTTAATATTGCAATTCATACTATTGAAAATCCTTAACATGGCTATTAACACGTTCTTTAAGATGTTCCTTCCAAAGGACAGGGTATTTTTCACCCTTTTTGAAAACATGGCAGAGGTAGTAGGAAAGATGGCTACACAACTGCAACTCATGGTAAACGAGTCCGATGAAGACAAAAGAGCTGAGATCTCAGCCATCATTGAAAACCTGGAGCACAAGAATGACGATTTTACACACAACGTCTTTACTGAGCTGGGCCGTAATTTCATCACACCATTGGACAGGGAAGATATTCATTACCTTGCTACAGCATTAGACGATATTGCTGATTACATCTATGCTTCAGCAAAGAAAATAAGTTTCTACAAAATCAATCCTAATGACATTGGGATTCATAAATTGGCTGACCTTGTTCTGCAAGGAAGTGTAGAAATCAAGAAAGCTGTACATGGCCTCAGGGATATGAAAAACCTCAGGGAGATGACTGAAGCCATTGTAAGAATAAACAGCATTGAAAACCAAGCGGATGATGTATTTGACATGAGTATTGATAGCCTGTTTAACAATGAAAATGACTTTAAAGAGGTGATCAAAAAAAGAGAAATATACCAAGTATTAGAAATTGCTACTGACAAATGCGAAGATGCGGCCAATGTAATTGAATCGATCATTATCAAGTATGCCTAATTAGGTGACGGCCTCTAAAATAATTGCTCATGACCCTTCTCATTGTTATCATCATACTGGCACTGATTTTTGATTACATCAACGGCTTTCACGATGCAGCCAATTCCATCGCAACCGTTGTTTCAACCAAAGTGCTTACTCCATTTCAAGCGGTAATCTGGGCTGCTTTTTTCAACGTCGTTGCCTATTTCATATTCCAGGACCATGCAGTAGCCAATACCATCAGCAAGACTGTTAACAAAGAGTTTATTACCCTGAATGTGATTCTTGCAGGATTGATTGCAGCCATTTTCTGGAACCTGCTCACTTGGTGGTATGGTATTCCATCATCCTCTTCCCATACCCTGATTGGAGGATTTGCAGGCGCAGCCATAGCCCATGCCATGATGACAAAAGGATTGTCCATTTCCTGGTCTAAAGTTGTTGAGAACGATACCATCATCAAAACGGTACTGTTCATCTTTTTTGCGCCGCTGATAGGTATGGCTATTTCCATCTTTATCACAATTGTCACTATTGCCCAAAACATGTGGCTGCGCATAGGAATCATCATCATCGCAACGGGACTTACTGTATTGCTTTTCGATAGGTTTGAGGAAAACAAAATGAACCAGGCTCTTGAAAAGTTCATCAAGCTCGACAAATACAAGCTCGACGTTGCAAAAGCTGAAGAAGCCCTTGAAAAAGACAGCAACAACGATAAAGCAAAAGAAGACCTGGCAGCTGCCGAGAAGAAATTGAATGGGGCAAAAGAGATCTATGGAAAAATTGTTCCTGTGATGAGTGATTTCGATAACATAGGTGCCGACTCTATTGCTGCATTTGCCTACCACAATGGCTTTTTGACTGATATTGAAGTAAGCAAATTGAAAGATGAAGTAAGAAACGCCAACAATTTCCTCATCCTTGAATCCCTCTCTGCAGACAATGCAGAAAAGAAAAAAGAGTACGATATTGCAAAAGTGGAGACTGAAAAATACAAAGGACCTGTGAAACAATTGCTGAAAAAAGAAATCAGCCTGGACAGCGCCCTCATTGCCATCAATGCCATTTATCCAATTGATCCTGCCAATGCCGAAAAGGTAAAATCAAAAATTGAAAAATTTAACATCCAAAGCTCTTTCAAGAAAGACATCGAAAAGTCTGAGAACCATGCTATCGTTTGGGGCATCATCTTCACCTCCATACTATTCATGCTTGTCTACTTATATGTAGAAAAAATCAAGACCCCAACCGCTTATTCTGTAGGCAACATGTTCAAGAAACTTCAGTTGTTCAGCTCGGCTGCATTCAGCATCGGACATGGTGGTAACGATGCCCAGAAAGTAATGGGTATCATTGGCGCTGCATTGATTGCCAGTGGAAATATTCAGGACTTTGGACAATTGCCAGGCTGGGTTCCCATTTCCTGCTATGTTGCCATCGGCTTGGGTACCATGAGTGGTGGTTGGAAGATCGTAAAGACCATGGGAACAAAGATTACTAAAGTAACGCCTTTGGAAGGTGTGGCGGCTGAAACGGCAGGTGCCTTCACCCTGTTTTTTACAGGTCAAATGGGAATACCTGTATCAACCACCCATACCATTACAGGGTCCATCATTGGTGTAGGGGCCACTAAACGCCTTAGTGCGGTGAGATGGGGTGTAACCTCCTCCCTGCTGGTTGCCTGGATCCTTACCATTCCAGTGAGCGCCCTGCTGGCGGCCCTGGTTTATTGGATCAGTACTTTCTTTAGCTAAATCAACCTCATTTACATTCAAAAGGGCATTCAACAGGATGCCCTTTTTTTTATCGATCAACTCAGCATTTAGCTAGCATAGAAAATCTCATTAGCAATTGAATACTTCCCCATTCATCAGATGATTACAATAACCATCAAGGCAATTACTATGCGTTAGAAGCTTAGAATCGCTATCTGAATACCTCCTTACAAAAAAAGCCATCCTCTCGGATGGCTTTTGCGTTATGATTTGGTTACGGCCTTTAGTTGTCAAACTTGAGGTCAAGTCCAAGTCCCCGCAGTTCATGCACGAGTACATTGAATGACTCCGGAATACCTGGCTTCGGTACGTTGTCACCTTTAACGATGGCTTCGTATGTCTTGGCCCTTCCGATGATGTCATCAGACTTGAGGGTAAGCAATTCCTGAAGGATGTTAGAAGCACCATATGCTTCCAATGCCCAAACCTCCATCTCACCGAAACGCTGACCACCGAACTGTGCCTTACCACCAAGCGGCTGCTGGGTGATGAGAGAGTATGGTCCGATAGAACGCGCGTGCATCTTATCGTCTACCATGTGGTGGAGTTTCAACATATAGATGATACCAACAGTGGCTTTTTGGTGGAAGCGCTCTCCGGTTTCACCATCATAGAGATAGGTATGTCCGAAACTTGGCAATCCTGCCTGGTCAATCAAGGATGAAATTTCATCAACAGTTGCACCATCAAAGATGGGCGTAGAGAACCTCATGCCCAACTTCTCACCAGCCCATCCGAGGATGGTCTCGTAAATCTGCCCAAGGTTCATCCTTGACGGTACACCCAATGGATTGAGCACAATGTCAACAGGAGTACCATCTTCAAGGAAAGGCATGTCTTCAGCCCTTACAATCCTGGCTACGATACCCTTGTTACCATGACGACCTGCCATCTTATCGCCCACTTTCAGCTTGCGCTTGACAGCGAGATAAACTTTGGCAAGTTTCAATACACCAGCAGGAAGTTCATCACCGATGGAAATATTGAATTTCTCACGCTTGTAACGGCCGAGTTCTTCGTTGTACCTGATATTGTAGTTGTGTAGCAGCGTATTGATTGAATCATCAATTTTTTCGTCGCTGGTCCAACCCAGAGGATTGATGTTCTGATAGTCGATGGTTGCAAGAGTCTTTGGATTGAACTTAGACCCTTTGCTGATGATGACTTCTCCGAAGTTATTGGAAACACCAGAAGAGTTTTTATCCTTCAGCAGTGTCTGCAATTTGCTTACCAGTAATTCAAGAATATCCTTCTCGTTTTGGACGTGAACAGCTTCGAGCTTCTCGATGGCTGCTTTTTCCTTGGCCTTGGAATTCTTGTCTTTCTTGGCACGCTGGAAGAGTTTCTTCCCGATCACAACACCTTCAGTTCCACTTGGCGCCTTGAGTGATGCATCTTTGGCATCTCCAGCCTTGTCACCGAAGATGGCACGAAGCAATTTCTCTTCAGGGGTTGGATCACTTTCTCCTTTCGGAGTGATCTTACCGATGAGGATATCACCTTCCTTAACCTGTGCTCCAATACGGATGATACCATACTGGTCAAGGTCTTTGGTGGCTTCTTCAGAAACGTTAGGAATATCTGGAGTCAATTCCTCTTCTCCAAGTTTGGTATCCCTTACTTCCAATTCAAATTCTGAGATATGGATGGAGGTGAAAAGATCTTCACTAACCACTTTTTCATTGATTACGATGGCATCCTCAAAATTATACCCCTTCCAAGGCATGAACGCCACTTTCAGGTTACGACCAAGGGCCAGCTCACCATTCTTTACAGCATAGCCTTCTGTGAGGAAGTCGCCATTCTTCACCCGCTGTCCTTTGGAAACAGCTGGGCGCAGGGTAATAGAGGTTTCCTGGTTGGTCTTGATGAACTTGGTCAACTTGTAAACCAGCATGTCATCTTCAAAGCTGACGAGCTTCTGGGCTTCATCACGCTCATAGCGAACATGTATTTCATTGGCATCAACAAATTCAATAACACCATCCCCTTCTGCATGCAACTGAATCCTTGCATCACGGGCAGCCTTGCCTTCCAGTCCGGTACCAACAATCGGAGCCTGCGGCTTGATCAATGGAACTGCCTGGCGTTGCATGTTTGATCCCATCAGTGCACGGTTGGCATCATCATGTTCCAAGAAAGGAATCAGGGAAGCTGAGAGACCAACAATTTGGTTCGGCGCAACGTCCATGTACTCCACTTCATTCGGCTCAAGAATTGGGAAATCACCTGTTTGCCTTGCCTTTATTTTTTCTTCAGCAAACTCACTCTTATCATTCAAAGGCACGTTGGCCTGTGCAATCTTAGCAGTATCCTCTTCTTCAGCACTCAGGTAGGTCAATTTCTTGACTTCAACCTTACCATTGTTCACCTTGCGGTAAGGTGTTTCAATGAATCCCATCTCATTGATCTTTGCGTGTACACAAAGGGTTGAGATAAGACCAATGTTTGGTCCTTCCGGCGTCTCAATCGTACAAAGACGACCATAGTGAGAATAGTGAACGTCACGGACTTCAAAACCAGCACGCTCCCTGCTCAAACCGCCGGGTCCGAGTGCGGAGATACGACGCTTGTGCGTGATCTCACTCAGTGGGTTTGTCTGATCGAGGAACTGTGAAAGTTGTGATGTACCGAAAAATGAATTGATCACAGAAGAGAGCGTACGGGCATTGATAAGATCCACCGGAGTGAATACCTCATTATCGCGTACATTCATCCGCTCACGGATGGTTCTCGCCATCCTGGCCAGACCAACACCGAACTGTGCATACAATTGCTCACCAACTGTACGTACACGCCTGTTGCTCAGGTGATCGATATCGTCAATCTCTGCCTTACCGTTGGTTAGACGAACGAGGTATTTAACGATTTCAATGATGTCTTCCTTCGTTAGGGTTTTTTGACCCAAAGCGTAGTTGAGGTTGAGTTTCTTGTTGATCTTGTAACGACCAACTTCTCCGAGATCATAACGCTTGTCACTGAAGAACAATTTGTCGATGATGCCACGGGCAGTTTCATTGTCTGGGGCGTCAGCACCACGCAATTGCTTGTAGATGTGCTGAACCGCTTCAAGTTCTGAATTGGAAGTATCCTTGTTCAGGGTATTGTAGATGATGGCATAATCACCACTCACCTCTTCTTTCTGTATGAATACACTCTTGACACCTGTTTCAATGATGGTTTCAAGGTCTTTTTCACTCAATACTTTATCACGCTCCAAAACAACTTCATTCCTTTCAAGTGAAACAACTTCGCCTGAATCTTCATCAACGAAATCTTCTACCCATGTTTTGAGCACCCTTGCCGCAAGACGCTTTCCAACCTGGCTAGCCAATGATTTTTTATCTGCTTTAACCTCATCAGCCATGCCGAAGAGCTCAAGGATATCCTTATCTGTTTCAAAACCGATAGAACGCAAAAGCGTTGTTACGGGGAATTTCTTTTTACGGTCGATGTATGCATACATGACATTGTTGATGTCTGTAGCAAATTCCATCCATGCACCTTTGAAAGGAATTACACGGGCAGAATAGATCTTGGTTCCATTCGGATGAAGGGATTGACCAAAGAATACACCAGGTGAACGATGAAGCTGTGATACAACAACCCTTTCAGCACCATTGATCACAAAAGTACCACGGGGCGTCATGTAAGGGATGTTTCCGAGGAATACATCCTGTACAATTGTTTGGAAGTCTACATGCTCCTCATCGTTACAGCTCAGGCGCAATTTTGCCTTGAGGGGGACAGCATAGGTAAGACCTCGCTCCATACACTCTTCGATGGTGTAGCGGGGTGGGTCAATGAAATAATCAAGGAACTCCAACATGAAGATATTCCTTGTATCATTGATGGGGAAGTTCTCCTTGAAAACCTTGAAAAGACCTTCGTTGTTACGCTTATCAGGCGTGGTCTCAAGCTGAAAATAATCCTTGAACGACTGGATCTGAATCTCTAAGAGATCGGGCGTTTCCGCCAGGTGCTTTACCTTACCGAAATGCACCCTGTTTGAAGCCACTTTTGCTGAAGACATAGAATGATGTGCTTTTTAAAGTGTTGTATATCATCAAAACAATGAAAATTCCCCTCTGCTACACCTCGAATAACATACTGATTTTCAGTACTTTAACCTTGTAACGAGAATTAAAATTGAATTGCGCCCAGTTTAAGGGATTGCGAAGTTAGGATTAATAGGCGAAACCGACAAATTTATTAGAACATCCGACGTGGTGAACAGCTAACAGAGAAGAATGAGTTTCAACAGATTAAAGATGCCATTGGCTAGATGTTGGGCAATAAAAAAGCCGGAATAAATCCGGCTTTTTTAAATAGCTGTTGAGAGACCCTAAGGCCTAACAGTTGATTATTTAACTTCAACTTCGGCACCGGCTTCTTTAAGCTTGGCAACCAAGTCATCAGCTTCAGCTTTGGAGACACCTTCTTTAACAGGCTTTGGTGCACCGTCAACGAGGTCTTTCGCTTCTTTCAAGCCCAATCCTGTCAATTCTTTTACGATTTTAACAACACCAAGCTTGCTTGGACCACCAGATACAAGGATTACATCAAAAGATGTTTTCTCTTCAGCAGCAGCTGCGCCACCACCGTCACCTGCTGATACCACTACTGCTGCAGCAGCTGGTTCAATTCCGTAATCAGCTTTCAATACGTCAGCCAATTCTTGTACTTCTTTTACTGTCAGGCCTACCAGTTGTTCGGCCAATGCTTTTACGTCTGCCATTTTTTAGTTTTTAAACCGCTTTCAAAGCTTTCGCTCCAGCGGATGGTTATGAATATGCCACATTTTAACCTCAGTGGCGTTGGGTTTTACGCGAATTGATTACTCAGCCGTAGCTGCTTCAGCTTGCTTTTCATGGTGCTGCAACAAACCTGCAAGAACACGCTTGGCAGGAGATTGGAGCAATCCGATAACCTCACCGATAAGCTCATTCTTGGTCTTGATCTGGGTGAGCGATTTAAGGGTGCTGTCACCGCTGTAAATGTCTCCATTGATGAAAGCCGCTTTCAAAACAGGCTTGTCTGAATTCTTTTCCTTGCGGAATGCACTCAGGATCAAGGCCGGCTCCTTGGGGTTTTCAGAAAACATCAGGGCGGTTACATTGTTCAATGCATCAAAAACACCTGAATATTTCTCCGAATCCAAAGATTCCAGAGCCTTACGGATCAGTGTATTCTTGGCAACCTTCATTTCAACATTCTTGCTGAAACAGATGCTTCTGAGCTTGGTGATTTGGGCAACACTGAGAGACTCTGTGTTGGTGATATAGAAATTGTTGTACTGACTGAATTTTCCCTTCAGTACCTCAATAACTTCGTTTTTTTCTTGCTTATTCATGATTAAGCTTTTTTTGATTTAAAATGTGTTCAGCGATTAGTGAACAATTGCTTTCGTGTCAACGGCAATGGCAGGGCTCATAGAGCTTGCCATGAAAACACTCTTCATGTAGGTTCCCTTTGCTGTAGAAGGTTTAGCCTTCATGATGGCATTGAGGAACTCCAAGCTGTTGTCGGCCAATTTCTCAGGAGAGAAGCTGATGCGACCAATAGAAGCGTGCACGATTCCGGCCTTGTCAACTTTGAAAGCAACCTTACCCGCTTTTACATCTTTGATTGCGGTAGCCACGTCATTGGTAACGGTACCAGTTTTGGGATTCGGCATCAGGTTACGAGGACCAAGCACCTTTCCGAGCTTACCAATCTTTGGCATAACGGCAGGGGTTGCAATGATCACATCGATATCAGTCCATCCACTTTCAATCTTTTGGATAAACTCATCCAATCCTACGTGGTCTGCACCAGCAGCATTGGCTTCGGCTTCCTTATCAGGAGTACAAAGTACAAGAACCTTCTTGGTTTTACCAGTTCCATGAGGAAGGGTAACGGTTCCACGAACAGCCTGGTCGGCCTTCTTTGGATCAACACCCAACCTTACGTGAAGGTCTACTGAACTATCAAATTTTGTGCAATTGATTTCTTTAACGAGTCCTGTGGCTTCAGCAAGTGAATAAATCTTCTTATCATCCACTTTGCCTGCAACAGCTTTTCTTTTTTTTGTGATTCCCATCTTAATTAAGTTTTAAGGTGTGAACAATTAATTTTCCCATGGGGCTTGGCCATCAACAGTGATACCCATGCTGCGCGCAGTACCGGCAACCATTTTCATGGCGCTGTCCAAGGTATTGCAGTTCAGATCAGGCATCTTGTCTTTTGCAATGGCTTCTACCTGAGCCCATGTTACCTTACCGACCTTTTGGCGGTTAGGCTCTTTGGAACCACTTTGAAGCTTGCACGCCTCAAGCAACTGTACTGGAGCTGGAGGAGTTTTGATAACAAAGTCGAATGATTTGTCTGTGTAAACAGTAATCAAAGCCGGCAAAACTTTACCGATTTTGTCTTGGGTCCTGGCATTGAATTGCTTACAGAACTCCATGATGTTGACACCTTTGGAACCGAGTGCGGGACCAACAGGAGGTGCAGGATTGGCCTGTCCGCCTTTAACCTGCAACTTTACATAGCCAGAAATTTCTTTAGCCATATTAAATTGTTTTTTGGTGATAGCGTCCCGGCATTTTACCGGAACTCCCAAAGCCTTTCAAAAAAAGAACTTTCGATTGGGGTTGCAAAAGTAATGTAGTTTGGGGAATATCAAAGGTTTTGTCGTAAAAATTGATTAAAAAATTTAAGGCTATATAATGTTTATTTATGAATAAAATTTACTAATTTTCGTATAATCAATTCAAACTCATTACTCTTCTAAAAACGTCACACCATGGCATCTTCTAAAAAACCCGCAAAAAAGGCAGCAAAAAAAGCGTTAAAAAAGGCTGCGCCTAAAAAAGCAGTAAAAAAAGCAGCCTCCAAACCTGCTAAAAAAGCAGCAGCGAAAGTTGTAAAAAAGGCTGCCCCAAAGAAAGTCGCTCCTAAAAAAGCAGCAAAAAAGGC